>JBCCUY010000076.1:0-11862 GCA_039196145.1 Bacteroidota bacterium | reverse complement strand
TCCAAAATTGAGTTTTTACTCACGGAGAAACTGGGAGATACTGGAAAAAAAATTCATTCCGCGCGTTCCCGGAATGATCAGGTCCTGGTGGCGATGCAACTATATTTGAAAAACGAACTAGAAGAGATCAAAGGTCAGGTAAAAACCTTGTTTGATTTGCTTTTAGACCTTGCCGAAATGCATAAAACTGTTTTGCTACCAGGCTATACCCATCTGCAAATAGCCATGCCCTCATCCTTTGGGCTGTGGTTTTCTGCTTATGCCGAAAGCCTAATTGATGATCTTTATTTTGTTCAAGCTGCTTATAAAACAGCAGACCAGAATCCTTTGGGCAGTGCCGCAGGTTATGGAAGTTCCTTCCCTATAGATCGTTCTTTTACCACCATAGAGATGGGGTTCAAAACCCTAAAATACAATGTGGTGGCTGCTCAAATGGGCAGAGGAAAAGTTGAAAAGGCCGCCGCATTTGGAATCTCCAGTGTGGCCGCTACGCTGTCTAAAATGGCCATGGATATTTGTTTGTACATGAGTCAGAATTTTGACTTTATCTCATTCCCAAATGAACTCACCACGGGTAGCAGCATTATGCCGCATAAAAAGAATCCGGATGTATTTGAGCTGATTCGGGCCAAATGCAACAAGATTCAAGCGGTTCCCAACCAATTAACGCTAATCACCAACAATCTGCCCAGTGGGTATCATCGGGATTTGCAATTGGTCAAGGAAGTTCTCGTTCCCGCTATCCAGGACATAAAAGCTTGCTTGGAACTCATGGCCTTCAGTTTAAAAGAAATCAAAATAAACACCGAGATTCTGGAAGACCCAAAATATGATTATCTCTTTAGTGTTGACACCTTAAACGAACTGGTGAAAAGTGGAATGCCTTTTAGGGATGCTTATAAAAGCATGGGCAAAGCCATAGAAAATGGAAACTTTAAGGCCAAACGGAACATCCATCACACCCATGAAGGGAGTTTGGGGAATTTATGTTTGGAGGAAATCAAGGGGAAAATGGAAAATCTACTCTCCTCCAACTAATGGATTTTATCTTGATTTCAACTTTCTAGTTGCTGAACTAAGAATGTTCAGGAAATAGAGTATTTGACCAATAACGAATAATATCATCCCAAAAAACCAAAGAGATTCAAAATACTGAATCAATTTATAGTTATCCATCGTTGGATTTATATCAATATGGGATGTTGCAAAGCTTAACGGAAAAAGAACTGCGAAAATTAGGTGAAGTAAGAACATCCATCCAATAATTTCTATCCTTCTGAGCTTTAAGACCCAATACCCGAATCCACATAGAATAGACCATACTCCAAGGACATGGAACAAATGGGTGTATGCCACGACATAATACGTGTCGTAGATATTTATATCCAAAGTTGAATCTGGGCACACAATTGTTAACAAGACCTGAAAGGCAATAAGGAGAATCCCTAAAATCCAAAAAACTAAATGCGCTCTATCTTTTGCTTTTCTCAATAACGACGATTATTTAATCATCTTCAAATTCACCACCTCTTGTTCGGTCAGATGACGCCAATGACCTCGAGGGAGGTCCTTTTTGGTCAAGCCAGCAAAAATGACACGATCCAATTTGATCACATGATATCCCAAGTGTTCAAAAATGCGTCGTACGATTCGGTTGCGGCCGCTATGGATTTCAATGCCCACTTCCTTTTTGGGAGCACCTTGGATATAGCTGATTTCATGTACTTCAATAGCACCGTCTTCCAACTGCAGACCCTCTTCAATTTTCCGTAAATCGGACATGGTCAAGTTTTTATCCAGATGGGCATGATAGATTTTGCGTACCCCGTGGGCCGGATGTGTCAACTTTTTGGTCAAATCACCGTCATTGGTAAAAAGTAATAAACCGGTGGTATTTCGATCTAAGCGACCGACAGGGAGCAACCGGTTCTTGGAGGCACTTGAAACCAGCTCCATAACCGTGCGCCTTCCTTTTTCATCGTTGGTTGTGGTAATAAAGTTCTTGGGTTTGTTCAAGAGCACATACTCCTTTTTTTCCGGATTCAGTTTCCTGCCATCAAAACGAACATCATCAGTCAGCTTCACCTTGTAGCCCATTTCGGTAATCACCTTCCCGTTCACGGAAACATTCCCTGCAGCTATATAGGTATCGGCCTCCCTTCGGGAACAAATTCCGGCATTTGCCACAAAACGATTTAACCTGATCTGATTGGGATTGGATGGTTTGGGACTTGTGGTTTTCTTTGAACGGAAACTATTCTTCTTAGGGAATGATTTTTTCTTGTTTCCGCTTGGTCTCTGGGAGGGTTTACGATTTCGTTCGTAGTCTGATTTCGTCATCAGTCATTAAATTTTTGCAAAGGTAGTGTTTTACTTGCCTTGCCCTGGAAAGAAAAGGAAATACTTGGTTATCCCTCTAATTTAACGGTGGACTGCCGTTCACGATTTACGGTAAGTTGGGTGACATCCGGTCTAGAGTAATGACCGACTGGGTCAAAATTCTGCCTTTCCTCATATACCCGATTAAAATCGAGAGTATGATAAATCAACCCTGACTTGTCCACCACCGGTTCCAGTATCCACTCGCCATCTGGACCAGCGATGCAACTACCTCCATTCGCCAAAACGGTCGGAGCTTTTTCCAAGATCTTGTCCAAATACGGGGTATCTTTCGGAAAATCCGAAGTTTTCATCAAGGAGGAAACAGAAATCACAAAGCTTCTGGATTCCCTAGCAATAAACCGGGTAATGTCTTTGGTATTGTGCAACCCACCGGGCCAAACAGCGACATGTAAATTCTCCCCTTGACCGTATAAGGCCGTTCGGGGCAAGGGCATCCAGTTCTCCCAGCAATTGAGGCCTCCCACCGTAAACTGTTTCAGGGGATGGACTTGAAGGCCATTTCCATCTCCAGGGGCCCACGTCAATCGCTCGTCATAGGTGGGTTGTAGTTTTCGATGTACCGACTTTATTTCACCCATCTGATCTATATAAACAAGGGAGCAATAAAGGCTATGGCCACCGCGATCTTTGGCACGTTCCATCATACCCAAGTAAATGGCCATATTATTTTCTTTGGCCAAGCGGCAAATGGAATCCAGTTCCCCAGCTTCTATCTGAATGGAATTGCGGCTGTAATGAGCATGCAACTCCTTGTTTACTTTTAAATCCCAGGCCGCACCTTCGGTATGGGCCAACCAAAATGGATAGCCTGGCAGGAGGGCTTCCCCAAAAACAATCAATTCTGAGTTTTCCTTGGAAGCTTCCTGAATAGTCGCTTCAATTTTCTGAATTGTTCCTTTTTTATCCAACCATACCGGCGCTATCTGCGCCAGCGCCACATTGAGAAGATGCTCCATTATAAAATTCTGTTTAATACCAAATCAACATCGATTAGCAAAATGCTAAACACCCCCGCCACGATGATGAATTTTAGAATATTATGTAACCAAACATAGTGTTTTTTACCACTGGATTTCCACAACAAAATGATAAAAAGCAGCAACAGTGCCATACATCCATAAAAATAAAGGTACATATAGCCAACGTTGAATTTTTGGGTCAGTAGAAAAGCAGGAACCAGAGTCAGTACAACAAGAAAACCAATGAGTACCTTGGACACTTTAGGGCCATATAAAATGGGGATGGTCTTATAGTTTTGTGCCATATCACCGGCCATATTTTCCAAATCCTTGATCATTTCACGGGCCAAAATCAAAAGAAATAGAAATACGGCATGAACAAAAATGACGGTCTCAAAATTCTTGTAATACACAAAGACCACGAAAAAAGGTGCAATGGCCAAGGTAGCGGAGACTAGGTTTCCCAAAAAAGGAATACGTTTCAACTTATGCGAGTACAGCCATATTCCAAAGATGTAAGCCGAAAAGAACAGTACCGCCCTAAACGAAATATAGCTAGCCGCCAAGGCTGCCAAAAAATTGAGAATAAAATAGGTCGTTAACTTAAACCGTTGGCTTACCAAACGGTCCAGCATGCTTTTTCTGGGCTTGTTAATGAGATCCTTCTCGGCATCGTAGAAATTATTGATGATATAACCGCTAGCGATTACAAGGGCCGAGGCAGTAACGATTAGAAATAGATTAAGGTCTAGTATCACCTCACGCAGGGGAATGTTTGGTGATAGGATGTAGATGGATGCCAAATATTGGGCAAGGGTAATGACCAAAATATTGTACCCCCTGACCACTGAAAACAAACTCAATAGCTTAAAAAGCAGGAGTTTGTTTCTTCTACTAAGCATTGTGATGGTTAGAAGTTGTAAACAACCTCCAAATTGTATCCCTTAAGTGCCCTCTTGGCCTTATCAAAATCCTGTGTGAAGCCCAAAATATAGCCACCACCACCGGAACCACAAAGTTTTAGGTAGTAGTCATTGGTCTCGATACCCCGCTGCCAAAGTTTATGGAACTTGGACGGGATCATTGGCTTAAAATTGTCAAAAACAACATGGGAGAGTTGTTTCAGGTTTCCAAAAAGGGATTTCATATTCCCGTTCAAGAAATCTTCTACGCAGGCGTCTGTGTGCTTGATGAATTGATCCTTGATCATATTCCGAAATCCTTCCTGCTTCATTTTTTCCATAAAAATCTGAACCATGGGGGCGGTTTCTCCAGTCATACCGCTATCCAATAAAAACACAGCTCCCTTGCCCTCTTTGTTCTGTGAAGGTATGCTGGTTGACTCTATATTATCCTGTGAGTTGATCAAGATCGGTAAACTGAGATAGCTGTTCAAAGGATCAAGACCAGAAGATTTACCGTGAAAGAAGGATTCCATTTTTCCAAAAATCGCCTTCAGTTTCAACAGCTTTTCACGGGTTAGGTTTTCCAGCACGGTAATTTTATCCGTGGCATACTTGTCGTAAATAGCGGCTACCAAGGCTCCGCTACTGCCAATACCGTACCCCTGTGGAATGGAACTATCGAAATACATGCCATTGGCCACATCATCTTGCAAGGCACCCAAATCAAAGGACACTAAGCCAGCTTCCTCTTCCTGAAGTTTCTTCAAGTAGCCAGCGTAAGATGAAAGACTCATATTTGAGGCCTTTGCAACTTCCGACGGGTTTGCATCAGACTTTAGTGCTCCTTTAAAAAAATTATATGGAATAGAAAGTCCTTTGGAATCTTTAATAATTCCGTACTCCCCAAACAGTAAAATTTTAGAATAAAATAGAGGTCCTTTCATTTCTTCAACTAAGATACAAATAAATTTGTTTAACAAATTATATTTTTCGTTAAACAATTGTTTCGTTTTGGGGTAAATCCCCATATATCAACATCATTCAGCACAAATAACGCCAAAAAACCAGCTTCCTTATGCATTTTGGACAATTAATTTTTTCGCTCCGTTACCTGTCCGATCGCAAATGTAGTGTCCATTTTCACAATGTACAACCAATTCATCCTGAATGAATTGTATTACTTTCTCTTTTACCGACTCTGGATACAACACATGCACATTGGCTCCCGCATCCAAAGTAAAACAAACTGGGGTTTTGGTCGTAGCCCGATACGCCCAAATCTTATTGATGATCTCCATGGTATCCGGTTTCATCAATATGAAATAAGGATTGCTGGTCATCATCATGGCATGCAACGTCAACGCTTCACTTTCTACCAGGCGTATAAATCCATCTAAGTCACCGTTGGCCAAAATTGGTTGTAATCCATCCAAATTGGAATGTGCCTGCGCAAAGCGGGTTGTAGCGTAAGGGTGACCGTGCATTAAATCATGACCAACCGTACTGCTGACCTGTTTTTGACCCTTGTGGACCAACATAATTGAGTCGTGAAAATTGTTAAACACTTCGTTTACTTTAAAAGGATATTTGATTCCATATAAATCAGAGCTATCCTTCAAGCCCTCATGCCCTCCCCACTGAATTAGATTACCTTCTATACTTCTACTCGCACTTCCCGACCCCAAACGAGCCAAAAAAGAAGCCTTCTTGGTAAAGAGCGTAGTATCCATATCCGGGATTATCTGCTTTTCAATTTCCATAAGACATAGGGCCAAAGCAGCCATCCCACTTGCAGAAGAAGCTATCCCACTACTATGCGGAAATGAATTGGAGGTCTCAATTTTGAAATGGTACTTTTTTAAGAAAGGGAGATAGGCTTCCACTCGTTTAAAGAAGGTGTTGATTTTAGGTTTAAAATCCTCCTTGGCCTTACCTTCAAAGAACAAATCGAAAGAAAATTGTGAAACTTCCTTTTTTCTACTGAAGGAAACTGTGGTGGTAGTTGCACAAGCATCCAACGTAAAACTGATGGAGGGATTGGCAGGAATCTGATTCTCCTTTTTTCCCCAATACTTTATAAGTGCAATGTTACTTGGAGCTTTCCAGCTTACCTTTCCCTCATTTGGCAGGACTTTATAGTATGATGATCGGAAATCTTTTTCGGTCATTCAAAAAACATTTGGGCAAAGATAATGTAGTACGTGGCGTTCAGGGAAAACGGATATAAATAAATTCTTATTTTAGGGGTAATGCACTTACCATGAAGAAAAAATTGACTTACATCATTGTTGCCGTTTTGGTATGTCTTCTTATTGGTTTTTTATCCAGTTTTGCCACCCAGAGCTCTGTAAACGATTGGTACACCACCCTAAACAAACCGAGCTTTAATCCGCCAAATTGGCTCTTTGCGCCGGTTTGGACACTCCTTTACATTTTAATGGGTGTTTCTGCGGGTATCGTTTGGTCCAAAGGATTTCATCACATCTGGGTCAAAACGGCATTATACCATTTTGGGTTTCAATTGCTTTTCAACGCGCTTTGGAGTATCGTATTTTTTGGTTTCCAGAGCCCCTTCTGGGCCTTTTTGGTGATTCTGGTCTTGCTGACGCTTATAATGCTGACCATAAAATGGTTTCGTGTGGTGAGCAAACTCGCTTCGTTTTTGCTTATCCCCTATCTTCTTTGGGTCTGTTTTGCCACCTTATTGAACTACAAAATCTGGGAATTGAATTAGACCTTTGTCATTTCCAGCAACTTCATCATGGTCCTAAAGTTACGGGTGGTAGCCTCCACTTTGAGTTTTCGTTCCACAAGATTATTGCTCAATTTTGCTTTTCCATAGCCAGCTTTACAGCATAGATAAACGCATCGTTCGGTGATATGAAAATCCTCGTTAGCAAACTTTTGCTGATTAAATTCATGTACTAGTTCAGATTGGGGAGCAGCCTTCAGCAAAACAAAGTACAGACTCTTTTCTTCCTCAGATTTAAATGGATTTGCTGATAAAATACTTTCGATTTCTTTTGCAGTAAGCACCAGTACAGGGACTTCAAATCCAAATTCTTTCTGAATCACTTTTTGAATCTTTCTTTCTTGGTCAGCTCGTTCTGGGACTTCACTTTTGAAGGTGATATTTCCACTTTGGATATAGGTCTGAACATGGGACAGCCGTCCCGCGGTCAGAGCCTGCTTCAAATCGGCCATTTTTATCTTTTTTTGGCCACTCACATTGATTCCCCGTAATAAAGCAATGAAGGTTTTCATGATTCGATTTTCAAGACTAATCTACCCAAATTTATTTTAGTAAATTCAGGGGCATTAAATCATTTCAGATGGACCAATACATTCTTGCCCTAGATCAAGGCACCACGAGTTCCCGTGCCGTACTAGTTGATAAAAAAGGAGCCATAGTGGCTGTTTCCCAAAAAGAATTCACTCAGATTTTTCCCAAACCCGGATGGGTAGAGCACGACCCTAAGGAAATCTGGGCCACCCAGGCCGGTATGGCCGCCGAAGCGGTGAGTCAAAAAGGAATAAAAGCAGAACAAATTTCCGCCATAGGTATCACGAATCAGCGAGAAACTGTTGTGGTTTGGGACAAGCATACGGGGGAGCCTGTATACAATGCCATCGTTTGGCAAGACAAACGTACTTCGGACTATTGCGATCAGCTTAAAAAAGAGGGTAGGTCAGAACTTATCCGGTCGAAAACCGGTTTGGTCATCGATTCTTATTTCGCCGGTACCAAAGCTAAATGGATTTTGGACCATGTAGACGGGGCAAGGGAAAGAGCCAATCGAGGGGATTTGTTAATGGGCACCATTGATTCATGGCTTATTTGGAAAATGACGGAAGGAACATTGCACATTACCGATGTTACCAACGCCTCTCGTACGTTATTGTTCAACCTTAACTCCATGGACTGGGATGATGAGCTTTTAGAGCTTTTTGATATCCCAAAGAGTATGTTACCCGAGGTTAGGCAATCCAGCGAGGTATATGGACATACAAGTCCAAACTTTTTTGCGTCCAAAATTCCGATCGCAGGCATTGCCGGAGACCAGCAAGCTGCCCTATTTGGTCAAATGTGCACCAAACAAGGAATGGTAAAAAACACCTACGGCACTGGATGTTTTATGTTGATGAACATTGGGGAACAGCCCATAGTATCCCAGAATAATTTATTGACGACCGTAGCGTGGAAGATGAATGGCAAAACCACATACGCTTTGGAAGGAAGCATTTTCATTGCTGGTGCGGTTGTGCAATGGTTACGGGATAGTCTCAAAATAATTAAAACATCCTCGGAAGTTGAAACGTTGGCTAGTTCCGTAGACACTGCGGATGGAGTGTATTTGGTTCCGGCCTTTGCAGGACTGGGGGCTCCCTATTGGAACCAGCATGCGCAGGGGACGATCTTTGGGCTCACCCGTGGCAGCACAGACGCACATATAGCTAGGGCCGCATTGGAGTCGATAGCGTATCAAACTATGGATGTTTTAAGGGCTATGGAAGCGGATTCCGGCATCACTATTAAGGAATTGCGCGTGGATGGGGGAGCAACGGTCAACAATATGCTTATGCAATTTCAGGCGGATGTACTCGACACCATAACGGTAAGACCAAAAGTGGTGGAGACCACGGTTATGGGCGCAGCTTATTTAGCCGGTCTTGCGGTAAATTATTGGAAAAGTCCGGAAGAAATTCAGGATATTTGGCAGACCGATGTTCATTTTAACCCATCAAAAGAACGAGAAGCAATTGACCAAAAAATAAAAGGATGGTATCGAGCCGTAAAAGCCCTAGATTTTTGGGCGGGTGAATCCTAAACCAATTTTAAACCAACAAACTTATTATGACCCCTTTTATCGCAGAAATTGTCGGGACCTTTTTGCTTATTTTATTAGGATGTGGCGTTAATGCCAATGTCTCGCTCCAAAAAACCTATGGAAGTGGTTCTGGGTGGATTGTCATCACAACCGGATGGGCATTAGCGGTTTATACCGGAGTTGTTGTGGCTGGCCCTTACAGTGGTGCTCACATGAATCCTGCTGTTACCATTGGATTGGCCTTAGCCGGTGAATTTTCCATTTATGACGTTCCACATTACATTTTGGCCCAGTTTATAGGTGCCATGCTTGGCGCATTCTTCGTATGGGTGATGAATAAAGACCATTTTGATGCCACTTCGGATGGGAACACCAAGCGAGGTGTATTTTGTAATGCACCTGCCATTCCCAATGTTTTCACCAATCTCTTAACCGAGATTTTGGGGACCTTTGTCCTTGTTTTTGCAGTGCTCTATTTCACTGATGCGGTAAACACCTCTGATGATACGATTATTGGTCTTGGTTCTTTAGGTGCATTACCTGTTGCTTTGATTGTATGGAGTATTGGTTTATCTCTGGGAGGGACCACGGGCTACGCCATAAATCCGGCAAGGGACATGGGGCCGCGTATTGTCCATGCACTAGTTCCCATCAAAGAAAAGGGGTCGAACGGTTGGGGCTATTCCTGGATTCCAATAGCCGGCCCGATTCTTGGAGCTGCGTTGGCTGCGGGTATAGCAATGGTTCTTCAATAGCCGCTATGCTTCAGAAGTAATGGCCTGCGCTGCAATATAAGCACCGGTCCACGCATTCTGGAAATTGAATCCGCCGGTAATCGCATCCACATTGATGATTTCCCCTGCGAAATAGAGTTTGGGATGTAATCGGCTTTCAAAGGTTTTGAAGTTGATTTCCTTTAGTTCCACACCTCCAGCGGTAACAAATTCTTCCTTAAATGTACTTTTGCCCTCAATCCGAAAGGAACAGGCCGTGAGCTGTTCCGCCAAATTCTTTATATCTCCATTGGTCATTTCCGCCCAACGAAGTTCCCTGGAAATTCCCGCGGCGTGAACCAGTTTTGTCCAAAGCCTCCTTGGGAGCTCAATCACCTTGGTTCGCAACACTGTTTTTCGCGACTCTACGCTACGCACTTCCCGCAGTAATCCTTCCATTAAACCCGGAGTGTACTCTGGTGTCCAGTTGATTCTTATTTTGAAGTTATATTGGTACTCTTTTAATAGTATGGCACCCCAGGCTGAAAGTTTAAGAATTGCCGGACCGCTAAGTCCCCAATGGGTAATGAGGACGGGGCCTTCCGAACGCAGTACTACCTGCTCTTTAGGCATACTCTTAAGCTTGAGATTGCCTGTGGTGGAAAAAATCTTTTTTGGAAGCACCTCCACTTCGGCATCCACGCTGACCCCTTGAATTCCACTAAGCCTGGAATCCGTGCTGTTAAAGGTAAAAAGGGAAGGAACTGGAGAGACTATTGTATGCCCCAAACCTTGCAAAAGGTCCCACATTTTTGGACTGCTACCTGTGGTTAGGACTAAATTTTGGGCCTGATAATGCTTATTCATGGTGGTAATCTGCCATGCATCATTCAACTTTCGAATTTGTTTGACCGCACTATTTCTTAAGACCCGAACTCCAAGCCGTTTGGCTTCCTCCAACAGGCAATCTATAATACTCTGGGAATTGTTGGATACTGGAAAAACCCTCCCATCCTCTTCAATTTTCAAGGGAACATTTCGTTCTTCAAAAAATGACATTACATCACCTGGCCCATGCTTGTGAAATGGCCCTAAAAGTTCTTTCTGGCCTCTAGGATAGTTAAGCGCCAAAGAGGTAGGTAAAAACTCCCCATGGGTAACATTGCATCGTCCGCCTCCAGAAACCTTGACCTTGGACAGCACGTTTTTGCCCCTCTCAAAAATGGCTACTTTAAAATGTGGAGCCTGCTGCGCCACATGGATGGCAGCGTAAAATCCGGCAGCACCGCCACCTACAACAATAACATCAAGCATTAATTCACCCGTTCTGGATAGTTGGTTATAATCCCATCCACTCCATAGTCATACATTCTTTGAATATCCTCTAATTCATTTACGGTCCAGGTATAGACCTTAAAACCTTCTTCCTGCATCTGCTCCGTATTTTCTTGGGTAAGGGTTTCGTAATTTGGGTTAATGGCAACGGCGTTTAGCTCTTTGGCCACAGCAATAGCATCCACCGGATCTTCTTCCGTAAGCACCGCAATCTGAACCTCTACGTTCAGTTTTCTCAGATCACGAAGTTCATCCCATTTGAAGCTGGAAATGAGTATGTTTTGGGCGGACCATCCGCGTTCTCTGATGTAGTAATCGGTTATAAAATTTACCCGATCGGCCGTTTTGGAACCTTTAAGTTCAATATTGAGGGCCACCTGGTTATTGATAAGTTTAAGGACATCTTGCAACATGGGTATTTTGTGGTTTCCGTCCAAAGTCAGTTGCTTGAGGTCCACGATGTTGTAGTCTTCTACCTTTCCCCCGCTGTTTGACAACCGTTCCACGCGTTCATCGTGAAAAACCACAATCTCCCCACTTTCAATTTGGAACACATCAATTTCAATCATGTCCACCCCAAGGTCCAAAGCCTTCTGTACAGAAGCCAACGTATTTTCCGTCTCATGTCCCATAGCTCCCCTATGGCCGATCACCAAAGGCTTAGAGACCATCATACCACAACCATTTAATAGAAAAAAGGCGCACAGCACCACAAGTA
>JBCCUY010000075.1:0-11906 GCA_039196145.1 Bacteroidota bacterium | reverse complement strand
GTCCAACTGTCTCGTGAGGAGCATAAAACTGACCAATCCCATAAAGGCAACACTGACATTGGCCATAAGCGAGGACAGGTTTTTTTCCTTACCGATATGTTTCAGCCTGCTCCGCATCACATTACAGTTTTCTTGGTGAAAAATCTAAACTGAACCATCTTCTTGATCCAGCTTCGGATCAATGATCTTTTCTTGGGTAAGTCGCCAACAACCGTCTCCATTTCCAACACTTTCACACCATTCAGGATGATGGACGGTTCAGGTCCCGTGGTCGCCTCATTGAACAAAGTAAGCGCGTTTACATCGGCTTCGCCCCAGGCGCGATTGGCCCTGGTCACCAAAAAGGTGTAGTCCATAGTAGAAGCCAATTTTACTGGGAAAGGGTTTTTTATGATGCTTGGAATCTCAAGAATAACAAAGTCAAACTTATTGAAGTCCGAGATGGTCCCATCCGTATCAAATTCTTGGACGTTCGAAATCTTATACAGCTGATCACTAATTGGGTACAAAATCTTCTGATAACAATCTCCAAGCAAACCCAAATTCTCTTCATCATAGGTCACGTGTAGAATGTTGTAATCCAGCTCGCAAAGCTTCGCGATCAAATTTTTACATATAAAGGTCTTACCCTCGTTTTCTTGCGTAGAAAACAGCATGTTCACAACGGGCACATCCTCTTTTTCCTTTTTGAACTGGTTCAATATGATGTTTCTAGAAATGGCATTTACCGCCTTATTCTGTAAATAATCGTAATCTATCTTATTCTTTTTGGCACTGATGACCGGAAAGATGGATGAAACCTTCAATTCTATCTTGTCCTCTGCTCTTTTGGCGGTGTTGATGTTCCCGTCCAAAAGTTCCAGAATCAAGATTGTGGCAGCCACCAAAATGAAGCCCACCATACCTGCTACAATAACTAGGAGCATTCGCTTACTAGGTTTGGGGCTTATTGGAAAGAAAGGAACTTCCGTGAGCTTGATATTTGATTTCAGCTCCACATTCTGCTGCCGTAATTTGGCAAGGCCCAAACTATGCAATAGGCTTAAATACTCCCGCTCAGCTATGTCTATCTTGCGTTCCAAGCGTTTCATGGTTGCTCCCAAGGGTGAGAATTCCTGATACAATTCTTCAAACTCCTCGCGCTTTTTCTCCATCACCTTAAGCTGGGCGCTGTACCCTTCATACTCAATGGTGTTTTGTAGCCAATCTGACAATACGCTTGTAGATGCAATGCTTTTAGTACTATAATCCGTAGTGTACAGGGTGTCTATGTGCGCTGCCAGTTTTCCCTCCAGGGCTTCGATGCGTTGCATTTTTTTGGCAACTTCCTTGGCATCATTTTCCCTTTGAACCGAGTCCTTTTCCAATCCCAAGGTCTTCATGGAAACTTCAAAATTCAATTTGGACAGCTCTTTCCTGACCTCCATGATATTTTGACTGGAAAGTCTTTTTCTGTCGTGGGTCTCCAACTTGGATTCCAACACCGAAAGTACTGCCTTGGAGGCATGGTATTTTCGCTGTACTTCGAAGTATTTGATTTCAAACTCCTCCTTTTCCGCAGCGATATGCTTCGTCTGCTCGTAGTAATTGATGATATTGTTAGTCCGATTGAAGTCCAAAAGTTCATCTTCCGCACCACGTAATTGATCCGTGGACTTGTTCAACTGTCCTTGAAAATACTTGACCACGGCATCCGACTGATTCACTTTGATATCTGCATTTAACTGCACGAATACCTCACACAGAATCAACAATGTGTTTTGGCAGATACCTGGGTCTTCCGATTCAAACTCAATGTCCACAAAATCACTATTGGAGATGCGCCGCAAGCCTACCCTCCCCAATATCTTTTCGATACTGTAATCTGGATGATCCAGATTCAGGAGTTGGTAAATGTAATTGGTATGGTTGGATTCCTTGAGCTTGACGAAGTTATCATACGTCTTTTCGGTATCTCCCTTTACAACCAATTCCTTGACCTCTTCTGGGACGGCCTCCATCAAGTTCCTGAACTTTTCACGGGAAATGATCTTGATATCGGCACTGTCCAATACCATGTGTTGTGTGAACAGTTTTAAACCGACAATTTCTATTGTGGTCCTGGCCTTGATAAGGTTTAATAAGTTATCGTAGGCCGTATTGGTGGCGCGAAAATCTATTTTTGTGTTTTCAAGTTCTATGTTGGAACCTGTGGCTATTCCCGTATACACCCTCGCTTTGGAATTGAAGATTTTGGGCTCATCCCTAGTGAGATAGAACACCATGGAAGCCAGTATAATAGGCATGACTATAAGCAAGCCCATATGCCTTATCAAAAGGCGTACAAAAAAAAGGAGGTTAAATTTCATCCCTAAATATTCAATTCTGCCCCAATGATGTTTTCCAAGGCCATCACTGAGGAAATAAATTCGGACCGCTGAAGTTCAAAACCCATGGTCGCTTGGTTCATCATTTGTTGCAAACGTGTATACTCTGTTATATTGATCACCCCGTTGGCAAAGTCCTTTTCAGCCCGTATGGACTGTACCCTAAAATTGTCCACAATGGAACCGGAAATAAAAAACAGTCGGTGCGATTTAAGTAGATCGTTGTAGAGCTCGGCCACCTTTTGTTCCAGTTCAACCTCTGCCACTTGGGTTTCATATCGGGCCTTTTCGGCCTCTCCTTTAGCGCTTAAAATTCTGGCTCTCCGGTTTACAATAGCCGACAGGGGCAAACGCAGGGAAACTCCAACGGTATATCTACTTTGCTCTGTAGAAAAAAGTGTTTGACTTTGAGGGTCACCGGCAATCTGTGAATTACTTAGGTTGTCAAAAATGCCGTAGTTATAGCCGGCTTCAAGGTTAATGTACTGTAACCAAGCTCTTTGCTCAGCGGATACCACACCATCCCTATATTGTTGTTCTGAGACCGTGACCTTAATAAAGGGCGAATAGTCTTTCGCCATAGCTACCAAAGTGTCCAATGGTGGCAGTTTTTTAGCAATATCGTTGTCCTTTAAACTTTTTTCAATAAAATCATTGATGGACTGTCCAAAGGACAGATGGCAAAACAGCACCAAGAGTAAAAAAACGAGCTGATTTTTTTTCATTATACGTTCTCTTTCTGGAACACTGCTTTGAAGGTCCTGAGCACAATCCACATGTCTATAAGAAATGCGTATTTGCTATTTGCATATTCTACATATTTAATATCAAGACTTTTACGTTCTTCAGGCGACATTTTGGAACTTCTCCCTCTCGCCTCAACCTGCCAAAGGCCGGTAATCCCCGCGGGGCCGTTAAATCTATCTGTCCATTCGTCAGTGGTCAACACTTCAGCTTCATAAAGCGGTAGTGGCCTGTTACCAACAATGGACATATCACCCTTTAATACATTGATCAACTGGGGCAGCTCATCAATACTTAATTTTCTTATAATCTTCCCCACTTTGGTAATCCTGGGGTCGTTATCAAATTTTACAAAAGCGCTTTTCGCACTTTCCTTTCGTTTAATATTGTGCTGTAGTTCGTCCACTTCGGTGTCATCACCAATAAGCACGGTTCCAACAGTCGCTTTTGTTTGACCCTTTTTGTCCTCCTGAGGCGCTTCCTCATCCTCATGCACATATTGGTTCAAATGCTCGAACTCTTTAAGCCTTTTATCCGCATCCGGATACATCGACCTAAGCTTGTAGAAATCGAAAATCCTGTAGCCCGTACCCACTCTTTTGGAGATATAGTATACCTTGCCTTTGGATTCCAGGCGAATGGCAAGAATAAACAGCAGCAGAAATGGGGAGGCAAACAACAAGGCCAAACTGGCCACGGCTATATCGAAAGAGCGCTTCCAAAATCCGATTTTGTATTCGCCATCAATGCCATCTGAAGATGAGATTTTTTCTTTTTGCAAGTTGGCCTTCAACTCCTTGAGAAACCTTACCCGATCCAAAATATTGGTGGTGGATAAAGGCTGGACATAGAAATCATCTATCCCGTTTTTCACGGCTTCGGACAGGTCATTCTTATCCCTATTCTTGGCGACCAAGATAAAGGGGATGGAATGCTGGTTGGCAAAACGCTCCCTCAATGTTTTGTGGAACTCGATTCCGGTCTGGCCAGGAATCTGTTTTTCGCATAAAATGGCATCCACTTCAGGGTTTTCCTCCAACCATTTGATGGCCAGAACAGCATTTTTGGCGATATGAAAATCCACTTTTTGTGGATGGTCCATAAATTGCTCAACAACGGTTTGGTCCGTACCAACATATAGTAGGCAAACCTTCTTGTCCGAAACTACTTCCATGATCTTTGCTATGCTCTAATGAGTAATTTTTCCACGCGAATCAATAGTTCTTCTGGATTAAATGGTTTCACCAAATAATCGTCCGCGCCTAATTTCAAACATTGGATTCGGTCAGAACTGCTATCCCTACAGCTCAAAACTATAATTGGGATATTGGAAAAATACCCGCTTTCCTTTATCTTTTGAATCAGTTCGAAAACATCCATATTGGGCATCTCTAAATCCGTTATCACCAAATCTGGGATATTACCTTCTTGCATCCAGGTCAATGCGGCCAAACCATCTTCCATGGTGGTCACTGTGTAGGATTGCCCTAAAAACTGGGAAACCAGCTCGCTAAGGGATTGTTTGTCGTCAACAACTAAGATTTTCATAATATCGATTTTTTATTTTGTAGTACTAAACATATTTGCAAAGTAGGATTAATATTACTTTTGAATAATTCTATGTTGTAAAACCAAGGCAGCATGTTGTAAGCGCTGTTATATCGGAGGTCAGGCCTTTAATCCGCTTATCGACGAACAACATCGGTGTTTTTTTTGGAAGCACGAGGTGATTGGGCTGGGATACCCAATATGAAAAATTAGCCCCATCTCTCTAGTATGGAAAAGCTTGCCTTTATTTGGCCGTGCGGTCTATTTCAAGCTCGTGAAACGTCTGCTCCAATGGTTTTTTGGAAGGAAGAAACCTTTCGTTGCAGAATGGAAATGGTTTACTACGTTCCCGCTTCGGAGGAAGCGCAGTATATACCGCCACATCTATGTATTTTGATGTGCCCAAATTGTGCAGATGCATGGCGAGCATACCGTCATCACACCCAGAAACTATCCGCAGGTCGGTTTCGTAACCAATTGGATTGAGCACCTGCTTGCGCATTGCCATGCACACAGCTCTTATGTGCTTGATCCTGCTGGTAAAACCTCTTGAAAGTTTCCATCTGAAGTAAGCGACTTTTAGCCGATTTCGAATATGCATTTTGGTCGAAAGCTGAAAATCCTCCTCATAACTCTGGGAAACGGAATAGCAAAGCACCAAATCCTTATCCATAAAAAAAGGAAGAGCCATTTTATCAATGTAATAGGGATCGTAAATGGAATCCGGATCCATAGTACATATAATTTGCCCCTTGGCTTCTTCCAATCCTTTTTGACGGGCATAGGTAATCCCTTGGCGAGGTTCACTCACCACTTTGGCACCCAATTGTTCCAAAATCGATATCGTTTCCTTATCTGCATTATTTTCCACAAAAATGACCTCGTAGGGGATTATGGTCTTTAGATTTGACAACCCCATCATATGGGCAACCAAGGTTTCCCTTGCCCTAAATACAGGTATTACCAAGCTAACAACAGGCTTTTCAACCTCAGCGAGCAGCTCAAAATAGGTTGTTAACCTCTTAAAGTCATAATCGTTTAAAGTTTGAGGAGTGGCCTTAAAATATGGTTGGTAGTTGGTAATTGTCATCTAAAGGGCTTTTACGGTGATTAAATCCTATCAGGACTTAAAATGTAGTTGGATTTGGTGGTCTTTAGCATTTCCATAAGCGTATCGTTCTGCCTCCCAATTAAAGAAACCACTTTGTTGTTCTTTGCGGAATTACGATATAATTTTTCAAAAAA
Source organism: Bacteroidota bacterium (assembly GCA_039196145.1). GTDB lineage: Bacteria > Bacteroidota > Bacteroidia > Flavobacteriales > Flavobacteriaceae > Flagellimonas. Next base: position 6,003 of record JBCCUY010000075.1, on the reverse strand, counting down.
ATAAACAGCGGAAGTGTCAATTTGGGTTATTTTCTCCAAGCTGATCACAATGTTGTCCTCTTGTTCCAGCACGGCATTGAAATAGGAGTTCAAAGCTCCCAATTGTTGTGTTGATACCTTCCCCAAGATTTCAAAAATCCCCCGGTTCTCTCGTATTTCCAATGACATATGCTAAAAGATTTAATGGTTATTCATTTGTTCCTCTAACATTTTCAAAAAGTGTCTAACTATCTAACGTAAAAGAAACTTATTATTGTAGTATTTTTCTTTCTTTTTTAAAGTAGATTGAGTCGCTGCATTAATTCTGGTCGATTGGAACGACTTATGGGTATCACACTCCGTTCTATCAGCACGCTGTTGTCCTGAATATCCACAATCTGTGCAAAGTTGATGATGTAGGAGCGATGGATTTGTAAAAACCTTGACTCTGGCAGTTTTTCCTTGATTTTTTTTAGGGTGGAATGTACCCGATACCTTTCTTTTTTGGTCTGTATCTCGATATAGTCGCCCTTGGCCTCAATCAATTGGATGTCCCCAAATTTGAGTTTGATGAGCCTTCTATCAATATTGATGTAAAGATCTTCATCCTCACCCGGTCCCATCCGACCATCAACATCGGTAACGCCCATGGCCCTAAATGCACTACGCAGTTTTGCCGCGCATTTCTGAAATCGCTCAGGTGAAATAGGTTTCACCAGATAGTCCACTATGAATTCATACCCGTAGGCCTCAATGGCAAATTCCTTATCGGATGTGGTTAATACTATCTTTGGTGGATTGCTTACCGTTTCAATAAAGTCCACCCCAGTTAATTTCGGCATATGGATATCCAAGAAGATAAGATCAACCTGGGTATGCTTTAAAAACTTCAAGGCTTCAAGGGCATTGGGGAATTCTGCTACCACTTCCATTTCTGGAATGGTGCGGCATAACTCCAGTACGATGGCCCGTGCGCTTGCTTCGTCATCTACAATAATACATCTCACTTTACGCTATTTTTAAAATAAACTCTTCCACCGTCGTCAAAATCTCCTGAAATTCTTCTTGGAGATTGGTATTGCCATATTTAAGGTCTTCCTCGTATTTTATGGCCAGTTTGTATCCTCCCGTAAGGCCCAAAATCCCCAACTTATGTTTGATCTTGTGAACGATTTTTGCGGACTCCTCCAAATCATTGGATTCCAAATAGTCCAGATAATCGTTCATTTCCTTAGGAAACTCCGTCTGGATAATGTTCAAGAATTTTTTTTCGAATTCCTCATTTCCTCCAGAAATCTCCTTTATATAATCAAGGTTTGGTATTTCAGCCATCTTGTATGTTTTTAATGGTAAAAAAGAAGGTAGTTCCCCTATCTTCTTCCGAGGATAACCATATATCCCCTTTGTAATAGTTAACAATTTTCTTCACCAAGGCCAATCCTATCCCGGTTGCCCCTGCACTGTTTTCCAATTTCTTGAACATGCCAAAAATTCCGGTCTGAAGATGCTTTGGTATGCCCTTGCCGTTGTCCGTGATACTGAAAAGCCATCCGTCCTTTTCCTCTTTTACATCAATCATGATACAACCATCTTCCTTATGCTCCGTAGCGGTTATGGCATTGGTAATAAGATTCTTGAACAACTGTTCTATGCGATACTTTCCAGTAAACAACTTTGGCAGGTTCTTACTTCTTTTTAGGGTGATATTTTCGGGAACAAAAATGGTCCGTTCAATCTCATCGATCATAAGGTTCAGATCTACCACCACGGCATTTTCCTGTATGGAATCTATGGTGGAGTGCCTAAGGATACCATCTATAAGGCTATCCATTTTGGCCAAGTTCTGAAAAATGAGCTGTACATTTTCCTGGCTCTCCGCTTTAAAGGCCTCCTTGGCATCATCAAAAACCCAGCTCACCAAAGAATGTACATTTCGTATGGGCGATTTTAAATCGTGTGACACCATATGCGCATAATTGTTCAAGGACTCGTTTTGTTGCTCCAGGTTTTTCAAGAGCATGTCCTTTTCCGCGGTCATCTTAACCAATTTGTGCGCCTGTTTTTCAATATCTTCCACCAGTTGCTGTGGATTAAAGTCCATTCCGTTGATTCGGTCACTGGTCTTGTCCTGCATAGAAGCCACGGCCTTGCTGAGGGCCTCCAATACTTTACGTTGGCTTTCTGTTTCCCGGTTGAGTCTTTGGTTGGCCAAATACAGTTCCTCCGAGCCTAGAGAAGATGCTCTTTGCGTCATTTTCAACTTTTCATCAAAGTCTGAATACGACCTGTCCACCGCATCGAAGAAAGCCTCCAATTCTGGATGCTCTGCCCAATTCTTGGCCAAGAGTTTTCTTATTTGTCTTTTAAGCAGGGAATGCATTTATTCACTCAGTAAGGTTAATGTCATGGTTTGGTTGTGTAATTGACACTCGTTCTTTCCGGCAAAAGGCGCCATTTCACCATAGGAATAAAATCCTGTTATGCTGGCTTGCTCACCGATTACATCGGCAACCTCTTCAATCTCATCTTCTGTACGCTGGTCAAGCACCAATTTTCTTCCCACACAACTGACCAAAATAGCCAGTTCAGGTTTTTTCTTTCTATCGCGCATGGCCAATTCTGCTGCGTTTGAGGCTCCTTCTGCAATATCATCCGTTGTGGACATCATCAATTGCACCTTGGAATGCATAGGAACATCCCCTGCCAAAATCATGGAGTTTTCTGCCTCGTCAATATTCAAAATTGTCCGCACCAAAGGTTCAGAACTTTCCGTTTGTTGCACGGTAAGTGGGTAGAGCAATGCAGCCTGCGGGAGTTCATTTGCTTTTTCACCCAGATACTTTTTGTAGAGATCCAACGCTGGTTTACCGTCAATCTCAAAGAGCACATTCCCCTCGGAACGTGTAATAGTACGTTCAGGACCAAAGGGGGTCCAACCTCCAAAATTGGCATAGCTCACCTCCAAATCTTCTCCATAGAAACCTATGGCCACAACTTCCCCTTGCTTGGGGTTTTCGTTGTATGAGGTCAATGTTTTCTCAAAGCGTGCTCCATCACCGCAAAGTCCTCCTGTAATGGATGCCCTAAAACCATCCACAGATTCCAGTCCTTCGATAAGGCCACTTCCATTGACAAAACTTCCATCGGAAACAATAAAAAGATGATTAAGTTCTTTCATCCTAAATTGGTTGGAAATGGAAGCTCCCATTTTTTCGATGTCCACGTAATCCTTAATGTTCTCACTGACAATGGAAAACTGGGTACGTTCAAATTCTATGGCGGTTATCGTGATGCTTTCCTCATAAACGTTGGTCTCCATAATCTCACCTGAGGTGGAGCCAAAGACAAGATGACCATCTGGATACAAATCCCTAATCTCTTGAAACAACTCTTCAGATTCCAATAAGAACCTATCCCCAAATATCAAAACCAAAGGTTCCTTTAGAGGTTGATCCTGTATAAATTCCCATGTGCCGCCTTTTAAGCGTTTTGCTTGATTTAATTTCATTTTTTCTTGTTTTTAGGATGTTTTTGTAATGTGAAGTAAAAGGTGGTTCCTTTTCCAATCTCGCTTTCCAACCAGACTTTTCCGTTATATCTGTCTATGATTTTTTTAACGATTGAAAGTCCAATACCGGTGGAGCGTTCCTTGTTGCCAATGGACTGGAAAATTTGAAAGATTTTTTCATGGTACTCCTCCGGAATTCCTACCCCATTGTCCTTGACACTAAACTGCCAATGCGAAGCATCTTCTTTGTAGTCGATCTCAACAAGTCCATCTTCCTTTTCAATATTAACTACCGCGTTGCTCAAAAAGTTCTGGAACAACTGATGGATTTTCGTTTTATCGGCCTGGATAACAGGCAACTTCTTTTTGGCCTTGATCTCTACATTATCTGGGATATAGATAATCTCACTAATATCTTTGATTACCTCGTTTACATCCACTTTGGTATCATCAAGAACATCGCTGTTCACAGTAGAATACTTTAAGATTCCCGTGATCAATTTATCCATCCCCTCAATTTTCTCCTGCATCATCTTAAGATTGTACCGACCATTTTCATCAAGGGTATCCCTGTAGTCATCATAAAGCCATGTAGCCAATGCACTTACACTTCTAAGTGGCGACTTTAAATCGTGAGAAACGATATGTGCATACTCTTGTAGCCCTTTATTACTTGCTTCCAGTTCCCTAAGTAGATTTTCTTTCTGCAGTTCCAGGCTTTTTTGGTCTGTTATGTCCAGGTGGACCCCGATTGAGCCAATGACATTTCCTGCATCATCGTACCTTGGAGCCCCGCTTACCAACCAAAATCTTTTCTCTCCGTTGGCAACTTTAACGGCCACCTCGTAGGAATCTGAGATTCCTTCCCCTTTCTTTTTGGTCTGAAGTTTCAATTCATCCACTTCACTAGATATAATGGGCATGGCCTCATACAGATTCCTGCCTATCAATTCATCAGTGGTGTAACCGATCATATCACTAAAACTCTGGTTCACCATAAGAATGTTTCCATCAATGTCAACCTCCACCAAGCCCAGATTCATATTGGCGATGATACTACCATACTTTTCCTTTTGGATCTCCAGGTTTCTTCTGTAATTCTTTCGGAGGGTAACGTCGTTATAGCTCCATAAATGCCCTTGATAAACACCGTTGTTGAAAAGTGGAATGTAATCACGCTCAAAAGTCCGGCCATCCACCAATTCCATCTCATCGGCTGTGACCACCTCCTTTGTCTTGACTACATGACCGATTCGATTTAGTGCCGTATCCGGTTCGAGGAACATTTTTTTGTATTTGTGGATGGATTTTTCACTGTCCACCCCTTTAAGGACATCTGGCGAAACCGGAATTCCAAAAAGGTCGCAGAACTTTTGGTTCGCGAGGACAATCTTTCGGTCTTGATCTTCCAATAATATTCCGGTCTGAAGGTTTTTGATCAGGGTGGCCATCCGTTCTTCGGACGCTTTAATTTTTTCTTCGGCCATTTTTTTTCGGGTAATGTCCTCTATCATTGCAACGCTGTATTCTATATTTCCGTCGGCATCTACCACGGAGCTCATCGAAGTTTTTCCATATAAGGTTTCTCCATTCTTTTTATAAAACTTTCGAACAATGGAGAATTTCTTGGTGTCGTCCTCAATACTCTTGCGCAGCAAATCTTCATAAAGATTGCTGTCCTCTAGGGACGAAATATCGTTGATGGTCAATTTTTTAAGCTCAATCTCAGAATATCCTAAAAGATCAACGAATGACTTATTGGCCTTGATGATCTTGTTATCCACTATCAACAAGATTCCCAAAGACGAGTTTTCAACAATAATGTCCTGCTGCTTTTTTTGGTCTTCCAGAAGTTTTCTAATTTCAACTTCCTGTGTAATATCCCGAATCACTCCCTGTGCGGCGATCGGCTGACCGGTTTCATTATAAATAAGGCTAGCATTAATATTGACATGCTTTTCTTCCCCATTTTTGGTTATAATTTTGGCCGAATAATTCTTAAGGATGCCCACTTGGAGCAAGGTTTGGAATGATTCTGCCGTGTATTCGATATAATCTGGGTGTACCAAATTGGATAACTGAAGTTCTTCTTTGGTATGGTCATAACCCAAAAATTCCTTTGCGGAAACGTTCATGTTAATGACGTTGGTCATCATATCCATAACCACATAGGGGTCAATAATATTTACGAATGCACTGTCTATCCGACTTCCCTTTTTGTTCAATATGGACTCTAACTTACCGTTGGCTTCCTTTAAATGAAGGGAGGCATCATAAAGTTCTTTGGCTTTGTTTTCCAAAAGGTTTTCAGCACTTTTTCTAGCCTTCTTTTCCCTGGCCAATGCCCGTTTTAATATGGTAATTTCGTTACTATCCATTTTGGACAATGGCAAACTTGACCTCGGTGCCGTTTTCCTCTAAAAGTTTATAATCTACTTGCACCGTTTTCCCAAAGTGCTCAAATGTTTTTTCGATAAGGCCGTGGGCCAAAGGATAAAGGCCACGGGAAGATTGAT
>JBCCUY010000074.1:0-11907 GCA_039196145.1 Bacteroidota bacterium | reverse complement strand
TCCAAGGTTTCCAATAAATATCTGGCTGCTTCTTGGTCGGTTGGAACTATCCAGTCACCCTCACGCAGTTGTACCTCGTCCAAGCGCTTGGCAACTTTGGTATTGTAATGTGGGTAATGTCCTTCGTAAGGATTTTCCCTTGTGCTAAAATTAATTATGTCGTAAGTCTCTAGTTGCAGCAAGGTATCCTTGTCCATTTCAACATATTGAACGCCATTGGCCTGCAAGCGTTTCATGATTCGGTACCAACTCTTTGGCAGAACATAGGCCGCGGGTACAGTAACCGTGTCCAAAGGAATAAAATGGTCATGGTAAATGGTCTCTTTTTCGAACGGTACACTACGATCGTATTTTAGGCGGGACAGGCCAGTGATGTCACTTCCTACCAATTGCGCCTCATATCCCTTAAAATTCAGCGTAGAAACTTTGGTGGTGTCAACCTGCCAATTGAAATAATACTTCTCTTGTTCCCTACTTTTCTCTATGGTCTCCTGGCGTAATTCTTTTATGGTATCCCTGTCCTTTTCCACGATGCCGAGCATGCTCTCCATGAGTGCATAGGTGCCTTCAACTCTTTGCCTATAGGGTTTAAGCATATGGGTTTCGACCATCATGCCCAAGGTATTCCATAAGGTGGTATATCCTGTTGAATATCTGGGATGGTCCATAAACTGACTGAAACCGAGCTCTGGCGGGCGATTAAATACGTTGACATAAGGGGTGATGTCCCATTCCTTTTTGGCCAAAGATTCTTCAAGCCTAGGTCTAAGCTCCGTATTTAAATATTGGCCAAGTTTACCGCCCAATTTGTTATGCTGTGTAAACAGATGCGTTAGTGTATATTGGTAATCCGCTCCGTTGCTTACATGGTTGTCAATAAAAACATCGGGTTTTACCAGATGAAAAATCTGGGCAAAAGTGTTTGCGTTTTTGGAATCCATTTTCACAAAATCCCTGTTCAGGTCGTAATTCTGTGCATTGCCCCTAAAACCATATTCCAATGGACCGTTTTGGTTGGCTCGGGTATTGGAGTTTCTATATAGTGCCCCTCCGATATTGTAAATTGGGATGGTGACAATAACGCTATGCTTGGGACTATCCAGTTTCTCGGTGGCCAAATCCCGAAATAGAAGCATGGTAGCATCAATACCATCGCTTTCCCCGGGATGGATTCCATTGTTGATCAAAATAATGGCCTTATCACTACGGACGTTCTCAAAATTAAAGTCCCCTTCAGGATTGTAAGTAACAATGTGCAAAGGGTATCCGCTGTCCGTTTCCCCAATCGTCTGTATGTTGACCTCTGGGAAGTCTTTGGCCAGTCTTATATAAAAATCAATAGTCTGCTCGTAGGTTGCGGTCTCCGTTCCGTCAGATTCTTCAAAGTGGGTAATATAGGTCTGTATTTTATCTTGGGTCGTTGTTTCGCAAGAGAGAACCAACAAAAAGGTCAACAGAAAGACAAGTTGTTTGAAAGCGGGGGTTTGGTTGAAAACGAACATGGCCACACAGCATTAGCAGCATTAAAAATAGGAATATTATGGTTATGAGGCCAAATTGATTCTGCTAAGGTCGGTCTCTTCAATCTTGTAGAGCGGTTTGTTCTTAAAATTGAGGTAGTGAATGCACCTCAATCGAAATTCATTCCATTTTCGATAATCTTTAGGGTCTATTGAGGATGTAATGACATTGATGATCATCCGTTTTTTGATATTTAGGGATACTAATTCTTCAAGGAACTCCCACCCATCCATAATGGGCATATTGATATCCAAGAAAATAACCTCTGGCACCTGATTATCCTTGGTGAGCCTGTTTTGGATACCTTCCAAGGCAAGTTTTCCGTTCTCAAAAGCTGTGATGTCCCTGCAGGTAGTAATGGTCTTCAACATCTTTTTTATGCCAAAAACTGTAATAGGGTCATCATCTATGATAAAAATACTATTGACCTTCTTCATTAAAATAAACGTTGAAGGTTGTTCCCTTGTTCACTTCACTGTTCACGGTGATATTGCCGCCCATGGCCTCAATTTGGTTTTTAATGATGTATAGGCCCAGTCCCCTCGCATCCTTGTTGTTATGGAATGTTTTGTACATTCCAAAGATTTTACCCCCGTATCGTTCTAGGTCAATTCCCATACCGTTATCCGTAATGCTAAATACGACCTGCTTGTCCTGTCTTTGTGCTTTCAATTCTACCACAGGTTTCCTATCTGGACTTCTGTACTTTACAGCATTAGTTACCACATTGAGCAGAATACTTTCCAGATAAGCGGGGACACTCATCACATTAAGGTCTTTTGGTACCGAAATGTCAAATTCCACTTTGTTCTCCTCAAGAAAAGCCGAAAGGTTCTGTTGGGCCTTGGTTATACCTTCCAGAAGGTTCAGCGATTTCTTTTCCAGATTAACATTTGTGCTGATATCTACCACCTCATTGAGGTTTTCAAGAGTATCTAGGAGATTGTCAGAGGCATGCGACAACATTTTTAGGATACGTTCTTTCTCCAGTTCCTCCTTTTCACGAATTAGAAAGTCGAGCAACATGGAAAAGTTGGCCGTATGCGATCTTAAGTTATGCGAAACAATATGTGCGAAGTTGATCAGCTTCTTGTTTTGTATCGCAGTCACGTTGATAAGGTTTCGAAGTTCATCTTCCTTCTGCTTCAAATTGGTGATGTCCATGCTCATACCAATAAGCCCATTTGGCTTTCCGTTGATGTCCAATAAGGGAATTTTAGAGGTCAGAAAATTGGTCGCCTTTCCATCTTTTCGCACACTAATGGTCTCCCGGGCAAGCATGGGTTCTTGGGTGCGCATAACCTCCAAGTCCTCATCACGGGATATTTGGGCAATATCCTTATCATAAAGTTCAAAATCGGTTTTCCCGATCAGTTCTTCGGGCGTTGTGCCTAAATAATCGCACTCGGCTTTGTTGACCAGGATTTTTCTGGAATCCTTGTCCTTTATAAAAACATTGATAGGTAGGTTATCAATCAGTGTATTGAGCAGTTGACTACTTTCCTTAATTTTTTCTTCTGCCAGCACTTGGTCATTGATGTCCTGGAAGGTTCCAAATAGTTTTATGATTTTTCCACCCTTTTTAATGGCTTTTCCCCCTGCGGTTACCCATCGTTCCTCACCGGATTGGGTCATAATAATCAATTTATCATGAAAAGGGGTGCCATCTTCCAAGGCTTTGTGGAATAGCATTGAGATTCTATTCCGACTGTATCCGCGTTTGTAAAAGTTTATGGCTTCGGCCAAAGCTGGCTGATAATCTGGAGCTACCCCATGAATTTTTCGAGTCTCCTCGCACCATGAGAGTTGTTCATCGGCAATGTTGTATTCCCAGCTTCCTACTTTGGCAACTTCCGATTGGGTCTTGAGCAAGTTGTTCACCCGGTCTAATTCGAGCTCGTTTTCCACAATACTGCTGACTTCTATGGTCTGAATGATATAACCAATGCGGTTCTCTTGTTCATCAAACCATGGTATAAAACTGCTTTCGAACCACTGCTCTTTTTTGTTTTTGGTCCGTTTATGACGGATAACCTGCACTTTTTTGGCCGTCAACGTTTTTTTGATAGTGCTTTTGGAAGCATTTTGGTGGCCTTGATAAAAATCGTAAATAGTGGTTACCTCATTTCTTGTCAATTCAAAAAGGGTGAACCAAGAGTCTGAAGCATCTAAAAAAACTAGGTTTTCATCCACCAACGCCGTGGCCCTTGGCAGTTGTTTTAGGATGTACTGATAAGGTAAGGTTTTGGTAGTATTCAAATTTCGGGGGTGATTTGGGTTATTATTTTATAAGAAATTTCCCACTAAAATAGAAGTAATACTATTCCTATATTAGGATTTGTTGTGAATCGACCGAAATATGTTGTTTCCCTGTTAAAAGGTAGTGTTTGCCCTATGGGGCACAGCTAATCATAGACCAATTGGATGAATTGGTTTTGATAGAACTTGAGTCTTATTTGGAAACCACAACGGTATCTGGAACCAGTCCGGAATAATCCCCGCCATTTCTTATCACATCCCGCACAATGGAAGAACTTATATAGGATTTGCCCGAAGAGGTCAAAAGAAAAACGGTCTCAATCTCAGACAGCTTTCGGTTGGTATGGGCAATGGCCTTTTCAAACTCAAAATCGCCTGGATTCCTTAGTCCCCTGAGAATGAAATCTGCACCCACTTCCTTGCAAAAATCCACAGTAAGTCCCTTATAGGTGACCACCTTGATTTTGGGTTCGTCTTTGAAGGCCTCGGCAATAAATCTAGAGCGTTCTTCCAAGGAGAACATATATTTCTTGTCCGCATTGATCCCGATGGCTATGAACAACTCATCAAAAAGGGTGATGCCTCTTTTGATGATGTCATAATGCCCCAAGGTAAGAGGGTCAAAAGATCCTGGAAAAATAGCACGTCTCATGAAAAGGTTTTTTTAAAAATACAGATTTTCTAACGCAACGCTTCTTCAATTGCAGATCCGAATAAATTTTTAAGGTCAATACCAGCAGCCTGTGCCTGTTGAGGTAGAATACTTTCGGTAGTGAGCCCTGGAGTGGTGTTTACCTCCAATAGATGGGGTACATCCCCGATAAAAATGAATTCACTTCGACTATATCCCTTTAGTTTTAGGGTCTTATAAATAAACTCAGCCAACCTGGAGACTCCTTCTTTCTGCTCCATTGAGATTCTTGCGGGGGTAATTTCCTGTGATTTTCCTTGATACTTGGCTTCATAATCAAAAAAATCGTTCTCGGAAACAATCTCAGTAATGGGAAGTACGGTTATCTTGTTTTTATAGGTGATTACCCCCACGGATACTTCGGTTCCGTCCAAAAAAGATTCTATGATTACCTCATCATCCTCTACCAAGGCGGTGGCTATTGCCGACTTTAAGTTTTCTTTTTCATATACTTTGGTGATGCCATAACTGCTTCCTGCCCTATTGGCTTTCACAAAACAGGGAAGTCCAACTTTGTCAACAATCAAATCTTCATCAATTGCTTCCCCTGCATTAACATAAAAGGAGGTAGCGCAGGGTATGTTGTAGGGTCTGAGCGCGCTCAATAAATCTCTTTTGTTAAAAGTAAGCGCAGCTTGATAATGTCTACATGAAGTTTGGGGAATACCAAGCAATTCAAAATAGGCCTGTAAAATGCCATCCTCACCAGGTGTACCATGAATGGCATTGAAAACACAATCAAATTCAACTTTACCCTCTTGCAAAGTGATGCTAAAATCAGATTTGTCAACTTGGAATTCCTTCCCGTCATCACTTGTGTGCACCCATTTTTCCTTTGTGATGATTATGGGATATGCTTGGTATAGGGAAGAATCTAAATGCTGGTGTACCACCGTGCCACTCTTAATGGATATTTCATACTCACTGGAGTATCCTCCCATGATAATGGCTATGTTCTTTTTCATCGGTTCGTCGAATATGGCATTGCCAAAGTAAAGAAAAAAGGACTGGCTTTCCTATATTTGTCCAGATAAGACAATGTACATGAAACATTTTCTGAACTTTTTAAGAAGTCGCGTTTTTCTCATCCAATTAGGGTTGGCATTGGTGGTAGTGATACTGTTTTGTTTTCTCGCTTTAAAGTGGCTTAAAAGCTCCACCAACCATGGAGAGTTTGTGGAAGTGCCCGATTTTTCCAAAATGTCGGTTATGGAAATGCGCAAAGCCGTCGAGGATGCAGGTTTACGCTATCAAGTTTTGGATTCATCGAATTACAATCCGGAATATCCCAGATTTTCAATCCTGGAACAAGATCCGCCCGCCGGAAACAAGGTAAAATCGAATCGGAAAATCTATTTCACGGTGAACCCATCGGGATACAAAAAGGTTACCGTGCCAGATATTATCCAAGTCACCCAGCGAAATGCCAGAACCATGCTCAATGCCGTGGGACTGGATGTGCAGCGTGTTACGTATATAGATGAACTTGGTAGGGATATGGTTTACCGAATGCGGCATAAAGGGAAATACATCAAACCTGGCGATAAACTGCCGAAGACTTCGAAAATCGAACTGGTCTGCGGTAACGGTACCATTCCCGGTAGTGCCAAGATACAGGCTGATTCCCAATAGACATGGATACTTCCGAATCCCATGACCTCTCTCAGGACGAGCTTTTTGAACACCATAAATTCGTAGCTTCAAAAGGGCAGGAACCGCTTCGCGTGGATAAGTTTTTGATGAATTTCATTGAAAATGCGACCCGAAACAAAATTCAGCAAGCGGCAAAACAGGGACAGATTTGGGTAAATGATACCATCGTAAAACAGAATTATAAGGTAAAGGCAGGGGACAAGGTTAGGGTAATGTTTGAACATCCTCCGTATGAGTTTTTATTGACCCCGGAGAACATACCCTTGGATATTGTGTATGAGGATGATTCCCTTCTAGTGGTGAACAAGCCAGCGGGCATGGTAGTACATCCTGGGCATGGCAACTATTCCGGCACCCTGATTAATGCCTTGGTATACCATTTTGACCACTTGCCCAAGAACAGTTCTGAGCGACCCGGATTGGTGCATAGAATTGACAAGGACACCTCCGGACTCTTGGTCATCGCCAAGACCGAAGTGGCTATGACGCATTTGGCCAAACAGTTTTTTGAGAAAAGCAGTGAACGTGAATACGTAGCCCTGGTTTGGGGAAATCTCGCCGAAGACGAAGGTACTGTGGAAGGTCATATTGCCAGAAACCCAAAAAACCGTTTGCAGATGATGGTTTTCCCAGAGGGCGATCAAGGGAAGGAAGCAGTTACACATTACAAAGTTTTGGAGCGCCTTGGATATCTAAGCCTAGTCTCCTGCAAGTTGGAAACAGGTAGAACCCACCAGATTCGGGTGCATATGAAGCATATTGGCCACACCCTTTTTAACGATGAACGATATGGAGGCGATAAAATTTTGAAGGGCACCACTTTCACCAAATACAGACAGTTTGTGGAGAATGCCTTTAAAGTGCTTCCACGACAAGCCCTGCATGCAAAGACTTTGGGGTTTGAGCATCCGGAAACTGGAGAGTTCATGCGCTTTGATTCCGAACTTCCTGGGGACATGGTAGCCTGTATCGAAAAATGGCGAAACTACTCCAAGCATAGCGAATCATAAGTTTCATCAATCCAAGGATTGATAACACATTGGACTACGACTACCTAAAACCATATTTCCTTCCTATTTTTACTAAAAATTACTGTCCATGAAAATTGTTATTTCTCCGGCCAAATCACTCGATTTTGAAACAACCCTTCCCACAAGCCGATATACCCAGCCCCAATTTTTGGAACAATCACAAAAACTGAACTCGGTGTTGGCCAAGAAAAAGCCAAAGGCTTTGGCCAAGTTGATGTCCATTTCTGATAAGTTGGCAGAACTCAATTGGGAACGAAACCAACAATTTTCTGTCCCATTTAACCCCGATAATGCAAGACCTGCAGTCTATGCCTTTAACGGGGATGTGTACCAGGGATTGGATGCCCATACCATTTCTGAGGATAAACTGGACAAGCTTCAGGATACACTTAGGATTCTTTCCGGCCTTTATGGTGTACTTAAACCTTTGGATTTGATTCAACCGTATCGACTGGAAATGGGAACTCAGCTTAAAGTCGCCCGTAAAAAGAACCTTTACGAATTCTGGCAAAAACAGTTGACAGCCCACTTGAATGAGGAGTTGGATGATGATGAACTTTTTGTCAATTTGGCCAGTAATGAATATTTTGGAGCGATTGATCCAAAAACGTTAAAAGTCCCGGTGATCACACCTATTTTCAAGGATTGGAAAAACGATAAACTTAAGGTAATCAGCTTTTTTGCCAAAAAAGCACGGGGTTCCATGGTACGATATATCTTGGATTCAGGGGCCCAAACCTTAGAGGATATCAAAGGGTTCGATTATGATGGTTATACCTTTAGCGCGGCGCATACCCTTAAGGCAAATGAACCTGTTTTTGTACGCTAGGGATTTAACGCTACCTTAAAGTCCTTCAATAATGGAAAGTTGCGGCAAGCTGTTAAGTTTGTCGGGCTTGTCCCGTAAATTGTGATTTGCATAAATTGTGCGCATCATTTCGCCATTTATGCCGAACTTAGCTTTTCGGCAAATAATAACCATTTATAACTATAAATCCTATGCAGCAGTCAAGACGTCTGGAGGAGTTTAGGAAATCCGTTACCAATAAATTCAATATATACAACAGCTTATTTTTAAGCCTGCCATATCGAGACATCGAAAATGTGGGCATGCTTATTCCCTTGTTGCTGGATCAGTGCGAACAGGGCCTAAGGGCTGGCAAGCAACCCCAAGAAATCCTGGAAACCTTTTTTTCCAATTTTGTGGAAATTAAGGATGAGCGCAAGCGCCTGGATTTTATGTTCAAGATTATCCAATACGTAGAACGGCAGGTGGTATTGTATGATAGCGTAGAGGACTCTGCATTTCCTAAATTGCAAGAATACACCAATTCGCTTTCCGTTAAGGATTACTTCGAATTGGTAAATCAAACAAAGAACTGGGATAAGATTTCCAAGAACCTGTCAAGTTTCAGTGCCAGATTTGTGTTGACGGCGCATCCCACACAGTTTTATACCCCAGCTGTATTGGACATTATCGCGGAGCTAAGGTCGCTTATAGATAAAGACCGCATAGACAATATTGACCTTACCTTACAGCAATTGGGCCTGACCTCGCTGGTCAACTCTAAAAAGCCTACTCCCTTGGACGAGGCCAAAAACATCATTTACATTCTTAGGAATACCTATTACGATGCTATTGGGGAACTTTTTGAATACATCAAGAGCAATATCCGGGCGGAGGATTTTAGCAATTACGACATTATTAAGCTTGGGTTTTGGCCGGGTGGAGATCGTGATGGAAACCCATTTGTGACGGCCGATGTCACTAGGCAAGTAGCGGATGAACTTCGTTTGACCCTAATGAAATGCTACTATAACGAGTTGAAGGCCCTTCGCAAAAAACTGACCTTTAAAAGCATCCAGCACGATCTCATTACCTTGAGCAATCGATTTTATAAAGCCATGTTCGATGCGAGTTCGATCATTGGGTATAAGGAGATTATGGAACATTTGGATGGGATTCGGGAAAAACTGGTCAATAACCACCATGGTCTGTATTTGAAACAGTTAGATCAGTTTATCAACAAGGTGCATATTTTTAAGACCCATTTTGCCTCCTTGGATATTCGCCAAGACCATAGCAAACATACATTGGTTGTTGAAACTGTCCTTAAAAAGGAAGGTGCCATTAAGGAAAGTCTGGATGAGCTAAGTCAGGAAGAACTGGTGAACTGGTTGTTGGAAAAAAACCTTCAACTAAATCCTTCGGATTACGAGGAAGAAATCGTTAGGGATACTTTGACCAACATTAAGCAGTTGGGGCATATTCAGGCGAAAAATGGGGAGGATGGTTGTAACCGCTACATCATTAGCAATTCTGAGGATATCTTTTCCGTATTCTTCGTCTTTGGACTGTTTAGGTGGTGTGGCTGTCAAACGGATGAAATCACTTTTGATATCGTGCCATTGTTTGAAACCATGAAGGGTATGGAGGCTTCTGAAGTGGTAATGCAGACCTTTTTTGACACCCCCATTTATAGGTCTCACCTGGAACGAAGAAACAACAAACATACCATCATGCTCGGGTTTTCAGATGGTACCAAGGATGGAGGATACCTAAAGGCCAATTGGTCCATATTGAGAACCAAGGAGACTTTGAGCCAGGTATGTAAGAAGAATGGGATAAAGGCCATCTTTTTTGATGGTAGGGGCGGACCACCAGCCCGTGGTGGTGGAAAAACCCACCGTTTTTATGCGGCGCAGACCAATGACGTGGCCAACCATGAGATACAGATGACCATTCAGGGCCAGACCATTACCAGTACCTATGGCACCAAAGAACAATTTATCCATAATGCGGAGCAGTTACTGACCGCGGGATTGAGCAATGACTTATATGGTAAAGAGCATGTGATCTCGCAGGAACAAAGGGAATTGATCGGAACTCTTTCCGAACTAAGTTTTAGTAAGTACGACGCCCTGAAACAACACGATAAATTTATTCCTTATCTCGAACATAGAAGCACATTGAAGTTCTATACCAAGGCCAATATTGGCAGTAGGCCTGGAAAACGAGGCAATAAAAAACAATTGACACTCTCCGACTTACGGGCAATCTCATTTGTGGGTTCCTGGAGTCAGCTAAAGCAAAATGTACCGGGATATTTTGGAATTGGGACTGCCATTCAACAATTAAAATCTGATGGAAAGTTGGATGAGGTTAAAAGATTATATCAGGAAGTTCCGTTTTTTAGGGCTCTTATGCACAACAGTATGATGTCGCTTGCCAAAACTAATTTTGACCTTACAAGCTATATGCGTGATGATAAGGAGTTTGGTGAGTTTTGGAACGTACTTTTTAACGAATATCAACTGTCCAAAGAAATGTTGCTGGAGATTTCAGGACAGCACATCCTGATGGAGGATGAAGAAGTATCCAGGGAATCCGTAAAGATTAGGGAGCAGATTGTATTGCCTTTGTTGGTGATACAGCAGAATGCACTGTACCATATCACCAAAGATTCCGAATACAGGGAGCTCTACGAAAAAATAGTTACACGATCCCTCTACGGAAATATCAATGCCAGCAGGAATTCGGCCTAAAACCTTAGTTTTGAAACAAAGTTCTTCCGCGTTAAGTTGGGAGAAATATGTCAAGTTTTGAAGACAAAGCCCTTTTTACATACCCACCCGTATGAGCCTTTTCTTTTTCCCGAGGCGACCAGACTAATCGTGGGCACCTTACCACCTCCAAGATTTACAACTGGAGAACTAAAATCGGATGATGTGGACTTCTGTTATGGAAGCAGAAACGGTATGCTTTGGCCTATTTTGGACCGAATATTTAGGCTGAATCTAAAGTTTGAAACCACAAACGAGGCTGCGGAACAGCGAAAACACTTCCTTCTAACCAACAAAATAGGGGTTTGCGATATCGTTGCCAGTGCTGAACGACAGAAAATAGATGCTTCCGATTTAGGTATGGAAAATGTAAGGTTGCGGGATATGCTGGGCTATTTAAGGGACTTTCCGAATATAGACACGCTATTATTTATGGGTGGAAACAGTAAAAATGGCCCAGAATATTTCTTCCGAAAGCTATTGAAGGAAGCCAATCTTGTCTTGGAAGTGGTTTCCAATGAGGTGCCAAGAATTCATAGATTTAATTTACCTATTTCTTCGGGAACCGATGAAAAATCAAGATGGGTCAAAACCGTGTCTTTAACAGCACCTTCTGGAGCTGCCAATAGGGCGGTAGGGAGTTTACAACGCTACAAGGATATGAAAGTCAAGAATCCAAAGTTCAACACTATGGATTTTAGAGTTATGCAATATCAACCATTTTTTATGTAATCGACCTAAGGCCCGAACTGGGAATAGGCCTCCTTATACGGGTATGTTGGTATGAAAGGGGGTTGGGCTTTTCTGATGTAGGAAATTACTTTTTTCACAGCCAACTCAAAACGTTTTTTTGGCATAGGCTTCATCAAAAAATCATTAATACCATAGTCAAAGGCCCTGACAGCAAATTTGGATCGGGTGGAGTTTAATATGATAGGGGGGAGAACTTCAATACTGTCCAAGAGTTCGAAGGCATCCACATTATCCATCAATACGTCCATAAATACCATATCCGGTTTTTCGTCGTAAATCGCCTTAATTCCCTCATAGGGATTTCCATAAGCACCTAAAAGTTTCAGTTGCGGGTGATTTTTGACAAGAATTGACGTGGCCAGACGTTGAATAGAGGAATCGTCAATTACTAGAACGGTATACTTCATAGTTAAGTAGGTTTGGGACTCCTAAAAT
>JBCCUY010000073.1:0-11938 GCA_039196145.1 Bacteroidota bacterium | reverse complement strand
TAAAAACGCGACCGTGTTTGCAATTTCCTCCGCAGTGGTCATTCTATTTCCTAATGGAATTTTTTCTGTAATTGATTTTAGTTTTTCCCCGGGCTTTTCAAAGCCAGCAATCCATTTTTGATACAAAGGCGTAAAGCATTCCGCTACGATAACCGCATTTACCCGAATTGAATACGGTAGGAGTTCCAATGCCCATTCGCGTGTTAACGAGTTTCTTGCCCCATTGGCAGCCGCATACCCCGAAGTATTTCCTTGTCCCGTGAGCGAGGTCTTTGATCCTATGTTAACAATGCTACCTCCACTTTTTTTTAACTCGGGCAAAACATGATGGGCCATGGTGTAATAGTGCCCTACATTCCGTTCTAAGGAACGTTTAAAATCCTTATAATTTCCATGTTCCAACCCCACCCCATCATTGATTCCCGCATTGTTCACCAAACCATCAATCTTTCCGAATATATCCAAGGTTCTGGCAATTGCTGCCTTGCATTGTGCTTCATCAGTTAGCTCCGCTATAGCGGCAAGTGCTTTTCCACCTTTATCCTGTATAGTATCCACGGCAGCAAGGACATCTATTTCCGTTCTACCTATAATTACGGAAATTGCTCCTTCGTCTGCCAAAACTTGGCTGATGGCATTGCCAATACCTTTGTCTCCTCCGGTTACCAAAACAACTTTGTCCTGCAATCCTAAATCCATGATTAATTTTTGGTAAGCACACCCAATTCCCCAAATGAAATTCTGGGGTCATCGCCATGTTTGCTAATAGCCTTCAATTTAATATATCTTCCGGTAACAGATGGGAACTTTATTTTTTGTTCGATTCGGTTGTTGACAACATTTCCAAACTCCCCTTTGTTTGCCAATGTCCATTTTTGGCCATCGGAACTGGTGAAAAACTCGTATTGTGTGATAATTCCGAAAGGGTAGCGCTCTTGAATAGGCCAATAGGAAAACCCTACCAGATTATGGCTTTCTCCAAGGTCTATGGTAACTTCATCTTTGTCAGTGGCCCAATAGGTATCTGGGTTACCATCCATCATTTTTAACGATTCCTGTTCTTCTTCGGTATTTACACTCATAGTTTTCCAGTTCTTTTTGGCGATATCAAAATATCGGGAAATAGATGTTGTTTGAGCTCCATTATCCGGATTTACCGCTATCGCTTTTACGGTCAGGGGGCCATTACATATGAAAGGACCAGTGTACAGTTTTGAGGTAATCGATGGTTCGTTTCCATCCGCCGTGTAATAGATATCCACCGAGGAATCCGGTACTTGAAGGCTTACCAAACCTTCTCGATTTCGGCTGATATCAGGTTCAATCAATAATTTGGGTGCTCTGTACAGTTCTAGATTCGCTATGGTTATGGGTCCTTTGGATTCCAAAATGTCCACCTTTATTTTCTCGGCCTCTACGGTTTCAAACTTTAAAATCCGCTTATATCCAATAGTGGTCTGTTGATCAATATGCTTCCATTGCCCATTGATCAAGGCACTGAGCGCAAAATTACTGATTCGTTGACCCAAAGGAATGTATTCCTGAAGCAACAAACGGTTTACTTCGGTGGGCTTTTTAAAGGATACTGTAATGGAGGCCGTAGTAACCGTATCACTGGTCGCCCAATAGGTATTGGGCAATCCATCCACTGCCTTTTCTGCGTTAAATTTTCTGCCTCTGGACTCTGAGCTTTCAACGGTCCCCTTCTTGGCCAGTTCCACTTCAAAATCTAGGTCAATCTGCCTTTTTAAGGCTACCAAATTCGCACTATCGGTCTCATGCACCAGGCCTCTGGCATCGACCGGAAGGTTCAACAAGAAATTACCATTCCTTCCTATCGATTCATAATATGTCCGAACCAATCTTGGAACTGACTTCACCTGATGATTCTCCCTTTGATGGTAATACCAGCCTGGCCTTATGGAAGTATTTACCTCAGCTGGCAACCAATGCGTACCGTCTGGATGTCCGGAACGCAGCTCGATATAGCGCGGCCAACCTGGATAAATCTCATCCCTTCGCATGATACTCCAATTGGTCTCATTGGCCCATCCTTCTTCCGTTCCCACCCATCGAATATCCGGTCCACCATCGCTAAAAATAACAGCCATAGGTTGGAGTTCCCGGATCATTTGGGTGGTTTTATCCCATTCGTAATAGGTTTTGTTGTCAATTTTCCTGGTTTCATTGGCACCTCCATAGAAGCCATGTCCACCATTGGCACCATCAAACCAAACTTCAAAAAGTTCCCCGTAGTTCGTTAAGAGTTCCCTGAGCTGCTCATGAAAAATTTCCACATATTTGGCTGTGCCATAATGTTCGTTGTTGCGATCCCAAGGGGAAAGGTACAATCCCAGTTTAAGGTCATATTCTCGGCATGCGTCCATCAAGTCCTTGACAACATCCCCTTTCCCATCTTTCCAAGGTGAATTTTTCACCGAATGCTCCGTGGTTTTGGTTGGCCAAAGGCAAAAACCGTCGTGGTGTTTGGCGGTTAGGATAATGCCTTTCATTCCGGCCTCTTTAGCAATTCTAGCCCATTGTCGAGCGTCCAAATTGGAGGGGTCAAATTGTTCGGGAAGTTCCCCTCCCGTTCCCCATTCCATATCGGTAAAGGTGTTCATGTTAAAATGTACGAAGGCGTAATACTGCATATCATGCCATGCTAACTGACGTTCAGAGGGAACTGGTCCTACAGCCTCAGGTGGGGGTACCTGATTACATGAGATTATTGTGATGCAACATATTAACGCAAGCGTTTGGTAAACTCTATTCATTGGGTGGGTTGATCTATAAAACTTCATTCGGAAATGGAACTTTTTCTCCAGTGGTTTTGTTCGAAGGCATTTGTGCCTTCACTTCAATCAAATATTCAGTAAGCACCTTGGCAAGTGATGCGGTCGTATCGGGTTGGGTTGGAACCAGATTGTTCGTTTCACTGATATCTGCAGTGATATTATAGAGTTCCAAATGCTGGTCTTCATGAAAATATATCAACTTCCAATCTCCTGACCTTACCGCGCTGAAAGCCCCAATTCCAGGACCATCCGGACCCCATTCGTTAGGATAATGCCAGAACATGGGCTTGGGTTTACGCTTACTACCTTCTAAAATGGGCACAAAACTTTCCCCATCCACAACCTGACCTATAGCAACTCCGTTGATGCCAGCCATTTCCAATACGGTAGGGAAAAAATCTTCAATAATTACCTGTTCTTCGGTTACCGAACCTGCTGCGGTTATTCCAGGCCATTTCACCAACATAGGTTCACGTATACCACCTTCATAAATGGATCCCTTCCCACTGGATAAGGGCCTGTTGTGCGTATGGACTTCGCCTCCTCTTGCCACTGCACTCAATCCGCCGTTGTCCGACATAAAAAGAATAATGGTATTATCTACTATCTGCTTTGCCTCAAGGTAGTCCATGATATCCCCAAGGCTTTTGTCCATGCCCTCAACAAGGGATGCATATTTGGCTTCAATGGTATCCATTCCCTTTTCCAGATAAGGTGCCAAAAACCTGTTATCTCCCATAATTGGAGTATGCACCGCATAATGCGACATGTATAAAAAGAATGGTTTTTGCGATGAAATGGTATCCAAATGGGCCAAAGCTTCCCGGGTCAGAGCTTCTGTCAAAAAAATATCTTGCCCATGGTATTTTTCCAAACCTGGAACGGCCCAAACTTCTTTATCAGGCTTTCCATTTCCAAAACTTTCAAGACCCAAATAACTTTCCGGGGCACCGGCGGCGTGACCAGCTATGTTGATTTGAAACCCAAGGTTTATGGGATTGCTTCCGGGGGTACCTATGGCACCAAAATGGGCCTTCCCACTGTGAATCGTGGTATATCCTGCATCCTGCAACAACTGTGGCAAAGGAGTGGCATGTACTGCGCTTCCATCACCTCCAGTTGGACTTACACCATTTACATTCCAAAGTGGGAATTGCAGCGAGGTATGATTCACCTCCATAGGTTGAATTGTATCTTTATACAAAGTCCAGTTGGTCACCCGATGTCTGGCAGCA
Organism: Bacteroidota bacterium; assembly: GCA_039196145.1. Taxonomy (GTDB): domain Bacteria; phylum Bacteroidota; class Bacteroidia; order Flavobacteriales; family Flavobacteriaceae; genus Flagellimonas. The sequence goes on along the minus strand of JBCCUY010000073.1, from coordinate 7,905 downwards.
TTCATACCAGTAATCAAGCTTACGCGTGTAGGGGAACAGACGGGCGTTGCATAGGCTTGGGTAAACTTCATTCCTTGGGCCGCAAGCCGCTCCATATTTGGTGTCCGATATAAGTTGTTGTAATCAGTGGTCTTATTCCAGAAAGGAACAGAGGTATCCTGCCATCCCATATCATCGACCAAAAAAAGAACAATATTGGGCCTGGTATTGCGCTCCTCTTTTTTTGCTTGCCCACAGCTCAGAAAAGCTATGGCAACGGCCAAAAGGGCGGTCAAAAGTTTGTATTTCCTCATATCAATTGCTTTCAATAACCGAACCATCCTCTCTATATAAATCAACCTTTCCATCCAGCAGAAGAGCCAGAACAGTCATGTTTTCATCCAGGGCCTTATCGGGAAGGTCTATATAGGTAATTCCAGGGTAATGGCTCCAATACACTTTGCCCACCACCTTGTGAGATAATTTAGTACCGTTACCAACCACCCAGATACGGTTGATCTTATTCTTTAAGCCACGCACTACAATCTCTCCATTGGGATTTCCTTTGACAAACACATAAAGAATGTTACCATCTTTGGAAAGGGTTGTGGGCCCATAAAAATGCTCTTTGGGTATCCCCGCACGAGTGCCATAAATAGCTTCCTGATGTTTGGAAGTCCATTTACCCAATGTCTCTAAAATTTGAACCTGTTTTTGCGGAATGGTTCCATCCGCTTTGGGGCCTATATCCAAGAGCAGATTTCCGCCATTGGAAATAACATCAGCAAAAATTCCTATAATCTGATCTGGGGTTTTATAGTCCAAATCGTTGTGCTGGTATCCCCATGAATTGTTCATGGTCATGCAGAGTTCCCAGTAAGCATCTTTGGGTCGGGTAATGGGCATCCCCTGTTCCGGTGTGGCATAATCACCGTGTCCTTTAAGCCTTGAATTAATTATGGTATTTGGATTGTTCTCCAATAGCATGGAATGTACCTTGGTGGCTTGCCATTCCTCCGCATTGTGCTCCCAATCTCCGTCGAACCAATATAGATCGGGGTTGTATCTCTTGGCCAGTTCCTTGAGTTGACCTTGGTAATACTTCAAAAATCGATTCCAGCGTTTGGGTTGTTCTGAAATGCTATAACGCATGGAATCGCGTGTAAAATGGGTGTAGTCTGCAAAGGACCAATCTGGCAGGGAATAGTAAATGCCAACCTTTAGGCCATTTTTCCGAAGGGATTTTATGAAGGGACTGAGAACATCCTTTTGGGCAGTGGAGGATTTTGCCGCATTGAAGATACCGTCCTTCGTATCCCAAAGTGCGAAACCATCATGATGTTTTGCGGTTATAACAGAATATCTGGCCCCGCTTTTCCGAATAAGGTCGGCCCATTGGTTTGGATCATACCCGCTGGCCGTAAAACCTTCGGTTTGTTTTAAGTAATCTTGATGGGAGATGTAACCATTAAAAAAGGACCAGGACTCATCAATCCCATTTACGGTGTATAGACCCCAGTGGATAAATATACCCAACTTGGCATCTTGAAACCATTGCATTTTAGGATCAGACTTTAGCTGATCTTCCTGGGCATGCGTTGAAAAATGCCCCAAAAGCAACACGAAAACAATACTATATTTCAGTTTACCCATCGACCTAGTTAGATTTTAAGCTTATAAAATGATATCGCATTGAGTCCCATAACTTTCGCCTTTACATCCTCTGGAAATTGATTTAAGTAATCTTCCAGTATTTCCAAAACCTCGTTGTAGGTAGCGGACAATAGACACACGGGCCAGTCTGACCCGAACATTAATCGCTCAGGACCGAAGGCATCAAAAACAACGTCCAGATATGGGACGAAGTCCTGCTTCTTCCATTTGCCCCAAGCAGCTTCCGTCACCAGCCCCGAAACTTTACAGGCGATGTTGGTGTGCTTTCCAAGTTCCTTGATGTAATGTGTCCAGCAAAGATCAACGGTTCCATCAATTTTTGGCTTGGCAATATGGTCCAAAACAAAAGGCTGATCCGGAAAATTCTTTACCAATTCGAGGGCAGCTGGCAATTGCTTTTGATAAACAAGAATGTCATAGCATAGACCATATTTGACCAGTAAATCTATCCCTCTTTGAAAATCAGGTCTGAGCATAAAATAATCATCCTGTTCGTCCTGCACTATATGCCGCAGCCCCTTGAGCATGGTATTGGCTGAATACGCTTGAAGTTTCTCTCCAATATCATTTGCCCTCAGGTCCAGCCAACCCACCACGCCTTTGATATATGGGTTCTTTTCCGAACATTTTAATAGGAAGTCCGTTTCACTTTCCGATTGATCCGCCTGTACCGCCACACAACCATCAAAACTGTTTAAAGCCAATAATTCCTTCAAATCTTTTGGCATGAAATCCCTTTGCAAAGATGCCATAGAGGCATCTATCCAATCGTGGGTGCTGGGATTGTATTTCCAAAAGTGTTGATGGCTATCAATAAACATTTTAATGCATCGCCTTTATGTGTTGTTTTGAGCTTCCCAAACCTTCTATTCCTAATTCCACGATATCTCCAGGTTTCAAATATTTTGGCGGATTTAGACCCAATCCTACTCCAAAAGGAGTACCGGTAGAAATGATATCACCGGGCAAAAGGGTCATAAACTGGCTGATATAACTTACTAATTTGGGGATTCCAAAAACAAAATCAGAGGTATTGCTATCCTGCATGATTTCACCATTGAGCTTTAACCACAACTTCAGGCTGTGCGGGTCTGGAATTTCATCTACCGTCGACATAAATGGGCCGAGAGGTGCAAAGGTGTCACAACTCTTCCCTTTGACCCACTGCCCCTCCCGCTCCAATTGGTACTCTCGTTCCGAGTAATCGTTGTGCAACAAATATCCCGCAACATGATCCATAGCCGAAGCTTCATCAATGTAAGAAGCCTTTTTGCCTATCACAAAAGCCAATTCCACCTCCCAATCCGTTTTTTGACTTCCTTTGGGTAGGATAAGATCGTCGTTTGGACCAACAATGGCCGAAGTGGCCTTAAAAAACAATACGGGTTCTTTGGGGATTTCCATCCCACTTTCGGCGGCATGTTTGGCATAATTGAGTCCTACACAGACTATTTTGGACGGACGGACCACAGGCGGACCTAACCGTACTTCACCATCTACCAGCGGGCATTGTTCTCTATTGGATTCTAGCCATTTTTGAAGTTCGACAAGTCCATTACCTCCAAAAAAATCCTCATTGAAATCCGTACCAAAACCGCTTACATCAAGTCGGTCACCATTGTCCAGCAGAATTCCAGGTTTTTCATGCCCTGTTGCTCCGAATCGTATTAGTTTCATGTTTTTGAACTATTGTTTTAACTTGATAAAACCCCCATCGATGGGGAAATCCGTCCCTGTGACAAAAGCCGCCCCATCGGAACATAGATAGAGGGCCAAATCAGCTACCTCCTTAGGCTTGCCCATACGGCCAATAGGTTGGGTCTTGGATAATTTTGCAAACATCCCTGCCTCCTTGCCAGGGTAGTTCTTCGCCAGAAAGCCATCCACAAATGGGGTATGTATCCTTGCTGGTGAGATACTGTTACACCGAATCCCAAAATCAATATAATCCCTGGCCACGGAATAGGTCATAGTCAACACAGCTCCCTTGGTCATGGAGTAAGCGAAACGATCTGCTATTCCGATAGAGGAGGCTATGGAAGCCATATTTAGGATTACCCCGGATTTTTGTGCCTTCATTTTGGATATTACAGCTTGCATACAATTATAGACCCCTTTGATATTTACCTCGTACAATTTATCCATATCCTTTTCCGAGGTATTTTCCAGATTGCCCACATGGGCTATCCCTGCATTATTAATTAGGACATCCAAACTGCTATTTTCCGCTATTGTCTCTATAATCTTACCTACCTGGGCCTTATCAGACACATCACAGGAATGTCCATGGGCCCTTCCTTCGGCTTCGGTAATCTTTTCGACAACATTTAAGGCAGCATCCATGTTGTTATCGAGAATATGCACAACCGCACCATTGAAGGCAAAAGCAGTGGCAAGGGCCTCGCCTATACCACTACCGCCACCGGTTACCAAAACCGTTTTTCCATTGTAGTCGTAACTGGCCATTTAGCGAAGCGTAAGTTCAACGATGGTATCAATGTCATCCATTTTTTCCGTTGGAATCTGAATCAACAGTCCATATGGGGTCTTTTGATGTTTCAATTTCGTTTTTCCACTAAAAAGTTGAACTCCTTTCAAGCTTCCTTTAAAATCCTTAATCAATACCACATCATCGTCTTGATTTAGCACATGCAAATAGACCTTTTTCCCTTTTTGGGTTGAAGCGATAGCATCATTTGGCGGTATAGGTCCAGCCTTGGTCCCGTAAATCGTCTCTCCATTTTTGTGCATCCACTCTCCCATTTTTTCCAGGGATTCCTTGTGCTCTTCCTGTATTTTGCCATTCGGCATTGGCCCAACATTGAGAAGTAAATTACTACCGTAGCCAGCTGCCTTTACAATGTACTGAATAAGCTCTTTATTGCTTTTATGTCTTCTATCCTGCAAATTGAATCCCCACGAACCATTGATAGTTTCACACACTTCTAGAGGTAATTTTCCAATATCCGAGGCGGAAGTTCCCCAACCCGTGGTGTTTTTTCCGGGTAGATCCTTTTCAAACATTTGAAAGTCCTCTCCTTCTATTGGTGCCAAATGATGGTTGTTACCGATAAGGCACTGGGGCTGTAAATCATGTATCAACTTATAGATTTCATCATAATGCCAATCTACCTGTAATTTGCCGAATTTTTTACCGTCCCATTGTTTTTGATCCCAATGTCCATCAAACCAAATACCTGCAATATCCCCATAATTTGTAAGAAGTTCTGTGAGTTGGGTTTTCATAAATACGATATACTTATCCCAATCTCCCTGCCCTCTTCCTGGAATTCCCTTACCGGTCCGCCCCCTAGGAAAATAGTCGTCATGGTGCCAATCCAATGTGGAGTAGTAGAAAAAAAGCTTAATGTCCTCCTTGCGACATGCATCGGCCAATTGCTTCAGCACATCCTTTCCGTAGGGAGTTGCATCCACAATGTCATAAGCGTTTGCCTCGGTGTCAAACATGGAGAATCCGTCATGATGCCTACTTGTAATTGTGATGTATTTCATACCAGCGTCCTTCACCATTTTTACCCACTCATCCGCATCAAAACCGATGGGATTGAAAAAGTTGGGCAGTTTTTCATAAGCGTCAATCGGAATATTCTGATTGTTCATGACCCATTCGCCATCACCCAAAACGCTATATACGCCCCAGTGCACGAAAAGTCCAAACTTGGCCTCCTGAAACCATTTTCTGGCTTCCAAATTTTCTGGCGAAGGCGTATAATTCTGTAGTCCCTGCCCGTAGGAAACGGCAGCAAAAAACAGGAAAAGCATCACGTGTTTACATGTAAATTTCATAATGATCAGTTTAGCTATTGTTCCATATTTTCCCATTTGGGAATTCATAATCTTTTAAGGTTGCGCTATGCATCTGTATGCTATAGCCTGGTAATCTGGGTGGCATATAAGCCCCATTTTTTATGGTTACGGGATCAAGAAAATGTTCATGAAGATGATCAACATATTCAATGACCCGATCTTCCAGCTCACCACTTATACAAATGTAATCCACCATGGATAAGTGCTGTACATATTCACATAGGCCTACACCCCCAGCGTGCGGACATACAGGTATCTTAAACTTAGCCGCCATCAGCAGAATGGCCAAAATTTCGTTGACCCCTCCAACTCGGCAGCTATCAATTTGGCAAACCCCAAATGCATTGGCCTGCATCAATTGTTTAAATACCACCCTGTTTTGGCAATGTTCACCGGTGGCAACTTTAATCGGAGCCACTGCTTTTGCAATAGTCGCATGCCCTAAAACATCATCGGGACTTGTAGGCTCCTCAATCCACCACGGATCAAACTTCTTCAATTGCTCCATTTTGGCAATGGCTTCTCCCACATCCCATTTCTGATTGGCGTCCATCATCAGTTTAAGGTCCTCGCCTATTTCCTCACGTATGATCGAGGCTCTCCGAACATCATCCTCCAGATTGGCGCCAACTTTCATTTTAACGTGCTTGAATCCTTCAGAGATGGCCTCGCCGCATAGGCGCCTTACCTTTTCGTCGGAATAACCCAGCCAACCCGCCGATGTGGTGTATGCTGGGTATCCATGCTCTAGCAAACGACTTATACGGTCTTGTTTGGTGGACTCAAGCTTTTTGAGGATTTCAAGTGCTTCTTCTGGGGTGATGGCATCTGTGATATAGGTGAAGTCTATACAGGAAACCAGTTGCTCTGGAGTCATGTCGGCCAGCAATCTCCAAAGTGGTTTTCCCTCCATCTTAGCATACAAATCCCAAACTGCATTGACCAATGCCCCTGTTGCCAAATGGACTACACCCTTTTCGGGCCCCAGCCATCTGAGCTGGCTATCACCGGTGACCATCTTCCAGAATTCTCCCATATTGGCGGTAAAACTCTCCAACGTCTTACCCACCACCAAATGCGACATGGCGTTTAGGGCCGATACGCAGACCTCATTACCCCTTCCGATGGTAAAAGTTAGGCCATGACCTTCACGCTGCAAAGGATGGTCTGTTTTAAGGATAATATATGCAGCAGAATAGTCTGGGTCTGGGTTCATGGCATCTGACCCGTCCAAGGTAGCACTTGTTGGGAAGCGTATGTCTCTTACCTCTATATCTGTTATGGTCACCATAGTACTTAAAGCTTATCAAAACTAAATATTGGAGACCTAGGCCGCTACCTTAAAAATTGCCAATGGCGATACTTTTTTTGCCCTCTGTATTGTTTATGTCACTTTTTGTGAAATTTTATATACTCCGATGGAGACATTTGCTTGATTTTCCGAAACTGCCTATTAAAGTTTGAAACGTTGTTGAAGCCTGATTCGTAAACCACTTGCGTGATGGTGTTTTCCTTTTCCAACAAAAGCTTACAGGCATAGCCCACCCGGATTTCGTTGAGATACTGGGAAAAGGGTTTTCGATGGACTCTTTTAAAAAAACGGCTAAAGGCCGAGGGATTCATTCCGATCAAATCGGATACCTCGCTAGCACTAACCTCTCTTTTAAAATTATTAAAGACATAGGCATAGACCTTGTCCAACCGTTCATTCCCCTGGTTTTCCAAGGTGTTTAGATACCCAGCACTGGATAGCAGTTCGTAGTTTCTTTGTTTGGCTAATTTATTGAGAAGCTGCAACAGGCTCATGACCCTTGAGAACGGGTCTTTTGCAAACAGGGCCTTAAACTCTTCATGGATGCCCGGCTTTTTGGTGATTTGGAACCGGATTCCCCTGGAAGCGCGCTTTAATAACCTCTCTATATGACCAAATTCTGGGGATTGGTAAAGGTTACCTCCCAAGAAATCTTCTTTGAAGTGGACGGCAATGGCCTCCGCGGATTTATTTTCGTTTGACTCAAAGTAGACATCATCATTCAACCACATATGGGGAAGGTTCTTGCCCAGCAGAATGACCTCCCCAGGTTTAAATTTTTGGATGCTATCCCCAATAAATCGAGTTCCGGTGCTTTTCTCCAGAAAGACCAGTTCGTATTCAGGATGATAGTGCCAGACTTTTAAGAAATAAGGATAGCTATTATGTGTCACCGTAAACGATGAGTCATTTTTACTACTTCGGTTCAATAAATGCAATTCCATGTTGACAAGAGATTACATCCTGTTGACTAAATTAATTTATATCTCCTTACAGATTCGTTTGTAAAGGGCAACATTAGCAATTGTAGAAAGTTGATGAATATAATATGAGTATAAATGGCGGCAGTGTTAACAAAAGTAAAATAATCATTAATTTTACTTTTTTAATTT
>JBCCUY010000072.1:0-11958 GCA_039196145.1 Bacteroidota bacterium | reverse complement strand
GTTCGTTGCGCTTATAATAAGTCGCCGCATTTCTAAAACTTTCAACTTTGTCGTAATAAGCGGCCAACAAACTGTTCCGTTTGATACGCTGGAGCATGCTGATATTTTCAAAATCAATGTCCAAACTTTGTTTGGCGGAGGAATACCTTTCCAGTTGCAGATTGGCGTCGGCGAGATTCAATGTGTTTTCTATAACCTCACTTTTATGCGAGTTACGGGACGAGGAATTCAAAACCTCTATGCTATTTTCAAGCAACGGAACGGCTTCTTCGTACTCACTCAACAGTACATGGCATTTTCCAATATTCCCTTCAATTTCGGCTTTTAGCAGGTCACTTTCAAAAAGTTGCTCTTCTGTTTTTTCTTTTGAGATATCATTCAGGAAAACATCCAAATAAGCCTTGGCCTTCTTTAGCTCGCTCAAGGCTGTGGGAGCGGAATTATCCAATCTGAGATAGTTGCCCACCTTGCTGTGGTACTTGGCCAAGCCATAGGAATCATTATCGGCTATGGTAGGCTTTACCTCCATGATATATTGGTTCCTTGCCTTTCGGTGCAAGCCCAAGTTGCTATAAATATCGTAGAAGGCAACATTGTCCGTATAGCCCAATTCCCTTTTTTCCTTTCGGATTTCTATTTGTTTATCGTACAACTGTAAATTGGCGTAGTTGTCGTCCAGTACTTCCAAAATGATTTTTCGCGAGCTGGAGTCCAGGGAATCCTTTTTGGCATACAGTTCTTTTGCCAGCGCAATACTTTTATCAAATTCTCCCAAATCATTATACACTTGGGTCTGCATGACCCTGTAGAGTTGAGCCGAAATGGAATCGTTGGCTTTTTGGGAATTGGAAAGGTATATTTTAATGGTATCCAGCCAGTCGTAGGCCGAATTTACGTTATATCGGTTCACGGCATTGAAAAAGACATCAAACCTTCCTTCCGAGCCATTAGTATTTTGAAACTCGGTCAATACACTGATCTCCTTCCCATCTGAATCCTGGGCAGAGACATTTAAAAGCAGTACAAAAAATAAGGCTGAAAATAATTTCTTGAGGTTGTGCATCATCAATCTTATGGGTAGTGCTTATAGGGTATTAAGGTTTGTTTTGCCGTTTTTTTATCATTTCAAATCTTGCCCTCAATCAAAAAGGTGTTTTTAAGTGCCCCTCTAAATTAAAACGCAGGTTTCAAAACAAAATTAAATCCATTCATAAAGACTTATGGAGTATTGTTGTGAAAGTGTCCAATTCTGTTGTGAAAGTGCGGAAGGTGTATGCAAAAGTGATTTTTGTCGGTGTTTTGTGCATTTCATGGAGTTCTAATGCCTTCCAAAACAAAAAAGGTCCTGCCAACTTGGACAAGACCCTTTTACGAGAACACTATATGAAAATGAAAAAATTACTTTTCTGAATTAATAACACTGCTAAAGTACATGCATCATCCGAACGGGTAAAACTATTGTTGTGAACGATGCAAAACTTGTGGTAATTGGGTAAATTAAGTCCATAACAAAAAAAAGTGCCCCTAAAGGCACTTGTATATCATATCCTGAAAAAGCTATTAGCTATTCATTGAAGAAATAATGAATTCCTTAAAATCCTTGGAAATAGGAATCAAGTTGTTGTTGATCATGATATCCTTGGAGTTGATGGCATCAATATGATCCACATTTACGATATAGGATTTATGCGCCCTGTAGAATTTGTTTTTTGGGAGTTTCTCTAAATAGTCCTTTAACGGAGACCTCACCAAAAATTTCTTATCGACCGTATTTACTTCGAGATAGACGTTATCTGCCTTGATAAACTGAATGTCCCCAAACTGGATACGATAGTACAGGTGTTGTTTCTTTACGAAAATAGAATCTTTTAGAACGGAATTCGAGGTGAAGGTATCCCCCTCATTGCCCGCTATCTCCTTACTCTTTTCCTTGCGTGCATAGTCGAAATTTGACAACGCTATTTCAATTGAAGTGTAAAGGTCTTGTTGCTCAAAGGGTTTCACCAGATACCCATCCGGTTTAACCGTCTTTGCATTTTCAACGGTTGCCCTATCCGAGTTTGAGGTCACGAAAATGAACGGTATATTGTAAACTTCCCGGATGTGCTTGCCCAAATCTATTCCCGTTTTATCCGATGCAAGAATGATATCGATAAGCACCAGATCAACGTGATTGTTTTTCAATACCTCAACGGCCTGCTCGTACACTATTACATTATCAACAATCTCGTACCCTATTTCTTCGAGCATGGATTGCATGTCGTCTGCAATAATTACGTTATCCTCTACAATTAGTATTTTAATGGGGTGTTCCAAATTGTGTAATGTTTAGCGGGTTCGAATCAAAATTACAAAAAAAACTTAACAGCCGTTAAGAACAGTAGGGACAACAAAAATGTACTCAGGGCCAGTTTTTTCAGTTCTCCGTCCAACTCCACGGGTTCCTGAGTTCGTATTACTTTGAATAGATGGATAACGATCGGTATGAAGGCCAATAGGTAAAACCAAGCTGAAAGGGGTTCAAGTCTAAGCCAAGAAAAGGCCAAAAAACCAAGGAAAGCCAAAGTCAACAATAGATAATGATACCGCTTTCCATTTTTATATCCCATCTTAACAACAAGTGTGTTTTTGCCGTGTTTACGATCGGATGATACATCGCGAAGGTTGTTCAAGTTTAGTACTCCAACACATAACAAGCCTATGGACATAGCGGGAAAAAGTGTAGCCCAGTCCACGGATTTTGTAAACAGGAACATACTGCCCAAAACCCCCAAAAGTCCGAAGAAAAGAAAAACGAAAACATCACCTAAACCCTGATAGCCGTATGGGTTTGAACCCATAGTATATCGTATGGCGGCCCAAATGCTGAGAATTCCAAAAATTGAAAAGACAACGATGAACTTTAAGTTTTCCTTTCCAAAGGAAACATAGATTAGGGCGAAGGCCAAAATCATACTTAGTACTATGGAAACAATGATACCTTTCTTAAGTGTTGAGGGGGTGAGTAACCCACTTTGCAAAGCTCTAGCCGGGCCAATTCTGTCATCATTGTCCGTCCCTTTTACCCCATCCCCATAATCGTTGGCAAAATTGGAGGTTACCTGAAACCCAATAGTGGTAAGTAGTGCCAGAATAAAAATGGTGCTGTCAAAAAGACCTTGCATCATTGCTAAGGCTGTTCCGACTATAATTCCTGAAAGTGAAAGGGGAAGTGTTCTTAATCTGGCAGCTTGTATCCAAGCCTTTGTGTTACCCAAGACTAATAAGGATCTTCTATTTTAACTCTTTTCCCATCTTGGTAGGAGGCAACAAACGCATCTTTGAATCCCATGTTTACCAATTGCTTTCTGAACAATTGGGCTTCATCCAAGGTCTCAAAATTACCTAGCGAGTAGGCATAAAATGGATTGGTTTTTACAAAAAGCGTATTGGTTAAGGCTTCGGAAGCAAGGGTCACATTGTTGTCCACAAAAGACTTGACCTGAACAGAGTAGATGGTCTCCTTATCCAAAAAAGCCTTGGCCAAATAGAATTCCCGTACCAAGCTCAATTCCTCATTCTGAAGTTTTAAGTTATCGATACGCGCCTTGATGACGTCCAAACTATCAATGGATACCAAAAGGTTATTCTGGTTTTCAAATGAGTTTTTGCTGCTAAGACCAGCCGTAAATGAGGTAATTGCCAGGGTACCTACAACAAACAACGCAGTAAATCCCAACAGGATGTTACGTTGCAATTTTATCTTGCGAAGATCCTTGTTCTTATATTTTATTTGGTCTAAGAGTCTTTCATTGATTATTTGGGCCTTGTCAATGTCCTTGTGCAAGTCCAATAAATCACTTTCTTCAATAAACGGCATATTAGGTAAGTTAAGAGTTCTGAAAACCAGCTAAAAGCATAGCTTTCAATAAGTTAATATACACTTTTACAAATGTAAAATTTTTGGTGAAAGAAAAAAACTTAACAGTATCAAAATACAAATAAATCTATGAACGGCTTCAACCACCTTATTCAGCTGTTTCCAGCAGGTAAATTCCATCTTCTTTTATGGAAATCTTGCGTTCTTTGTACAAGGTTCCAATGGCTTTTTTAAAGGCCTTCTTGCTCAAGTGCAAGGTTCTTTTAATTTCTTCGGGGTCCGATTTATCGTGCAACCCCAAAAAACCATTGTGCTCCCGTAGTTTTTCCAAAATTCCATTGGCCGTAGGTTCCAACATTTTGGCACCGATAGGTTGAAGGGAAACATCCACCTTTAAATCTGGTCTTACGGTTTTAATATATCCTTTTAACCGACTTCCTATCGCTATTGGCCTATATACATCGTTTTCAAAGACCAGACCTTTATACTGGTCATTTATGATGACCTCCCACCCCAATGGAGTCTTTCTGCTGACCAGCAAATCCACCTCAGTATTCACAGGAAGGTCGAAGCCCTCATTGTTCAAAAACCTTTTTAGGCGACTTGACCCGGTTAATCTAAAGGTCTCTTGGTCCAAATAACAGTGTACCACATAACTTTTGCCCTCTTCCATACGGACGGCCTGTTCCCTAAAGGGTACCAACAGATGTTTTTCCAATCCCCAGTCCAAAAAAGCCCCATACGAACCTACCTGGACAACCTTTAAGAAGCCATAACCATTTCTAATCAAATAGGGTTCCAGGGTTGTGGCAATGGGCCGCTCACTATTGTCTAAATAGCAAAAGACCTTCATGTCCATATCTATCTGAAAATCCTCCGGTATGTACTTATTGGGAAGCAATACTTCGGTGCCCTCCTCATCTCCCAAAAAAAGTCCAATGCTTGTCCCTCTAAGCACCTTCAATGTGTTATAGTTCCCCAATTCGATCATGCGGCAAAGGTAGCGGTAAATACGGGCATAAAAAAAACGGCCCAAGGCCGCTTTCCCAAAATAGAGTTTAGCTCTTAATTATACACGGATTCTTTTCCAAAATGCTTGGCGAGCATATAGTAGATAACCGCTCGGTGCTTATTTTTCTCGGATCTTCCGTATTGATCAATAACACTGTTGATAGCATTCATGAGGTCGGCGCTCTCACCAAGACCCAATTTTTTCATCAAGAAGTTATTTTTTACGGTCTCCAATTCCTTTTCATCGGAACCTGAGACTTTGGAAGCATCCAGGTTGTAGATGGCAGGTCCCAATCCCACGGCCACTTTGGTCAATAGATCCATGTCAGGAGCTTGTCCAAACTTTTCTTTGATATCCGCCGCATACTTCTCAATTAATTCATCTCTTTTGCTCATGATTGCAAGTGTTCTTTTTATGGTTATTATTTGACTTGCTTCTAAGATATAAAATCGAAATAGTCAAGCAAAATTTTATTGTTCAATGCTCTTGGCGTGCGAATTTCCAAAAGTTTTGGTGCCTTGGAATCGCTGTAGAACATTTTTAGACTTTCTGAAAGGCCAGATTCATCTTCAACGCAATCGTAATCAAAATTGTACATCTTCGCCAGTTGCTCGGCCGAGTGATCGTGTTGGGTTTCAAAAAAAGTAGAAAAATCACCTGTTTCTTCAAATCCCGGTAAAATCCTAAAAATTCCCCCGCCTCCATTATTGATTAAAATAATCCGAAAATCACTTCGCACATAATTGTGCCAAAGACCATTGCTGTCATAGAAAAAGCTAAGATCACCTGTTAACAGCACCGTAGGGCTCTTATGATGAACAGCTGCCCCCATTGCAGTGGAAGTACTGCCATCTATCCCACTTGTACCACGATTGCAATAAATATGCAAAGAAGGATCCATAGAAAACAATTGCGCATACCGCACCGTTGAGCTATTCGCCAAATGCACCTGACATCCCTTCGGGATATGCCTTATGATTTGGTCGAAAACGGTGAAATCAGAAAAAGATATTTGTTGCACGTATCTCGTTCTCTTCGCTTCATAGCGTTGTTTCACCAAATCCCATGGCAACCTATAATTACGTTCCGATACCTTGGGTTGCTGATACATATGTCCGAAGAAATCATTTGGATGGACTTTTATATGTGCTTTCAAACAGAAAAATGTGTCGTACGCCTTCTTCTTGTCTACGTGCCAATGGTTTTTGGGTTGATAGTCCCTGAGAAAGGCTTTTATCTTTTTAGATACGATTAAACCGCCAAAAGTAATGAGCAAGTCAGGTTGTAGCGCCTTAAACTTTTCATCCTTGTCCGAAGCTTTCTCTATGGGGGCCACAATACTATCTATGCTCGGGTAAAAGTTCGGGTGATGGACATTGGAAGTCGTTTCCGTAAAAACCAACACGCTGGTATCTTGAGCTAGATGGTTTATGATATCATTCCCAAGTTCATCTGGCGGATTCACCCCTATTAAAACCATTTTCCTGGCACTTGAATTCCAGGTTTCCTTTAGCGCCGAAAAGTCTGTTCCAGCATCAAGGCTATTTACAGTGGCTTGTCGTTCTTTTATCTCCACCTGGGGCGCGGTAGTTGTTCCATACAAAGGCTCCTCAAAAGGGATGTTGATGTGGACTGGTGTTCTGGATTCGAAAGCAATGTCCAAGGCTTTTTGAATTTCCGAAACGTTATAGTCCTGAATGGACTCTTGACTTTCATTTTGTCCCTCAGTTGCATATTTTTTGTAGGCCTTGGTATTGTGACAGGCATCCTGTTTGAGGTTGGCCGAATAGCCAATATGTTTTTCAAAAATATCTTGTTGCCTAATGGTCTGTCCATCCCCAATATCAATTTTATACTTTGGTCTGTCTGCCGAAACGATCACTAGCGGAATATCACTGTAAAATGCTTCCGCAACGGCTGGATAGTAATTCAACATGGCACTTCCAGAAGTACAAACCACCGCGACGGGTTCCCTTAATTGCTGTGCCATACCCAAGGCAAAAAAACCTGCACAGCGCTCATCAACAATACTAAAACAATTGAAGTCGGGATGCTTTGAAAAGCTTAGGGTCAGGGGAGCATTTCGAGAGCCCGGGGAAATCACAATATTTTTAATTCCCCTTGATTTAAAGTATAAAACCAATGTCTGGGCAGCGGGAATATTGGAGTGCATCATGGAATACAAAAGTACACCCCAAAAAACAATTCACCCAAAATTATTGATAGTCAAATTCGAGGATATTGAGCATTGTACGACTTTTGTTCTGGGTCTCAATCCATTCACTGTGCGGATCGGATGCAGCTGTGATACCACCCCCTACAAAAATACTGGCCACCCCATTTTGAATAGACATACAGCGTAAATTGACAAATAGAGAAATCTCATCCGATCCGGTAAGGTTCAACTCGCCCAAAAACCCTGTGTAGTATGTTCTTTTATAATTTTCGTGCTTGGCAATAAAATCCTTGGCTTCCAAAACTGGGACACCACAAACGGCCGGTGTAGGGTGCAACGCCTTAATGATTTGATTCATGGAATTTTTGAGCAATGTGGCCTTCACCTCGGATTTAAGGTGCCATAAATTTCCTGCTCTCACGGACTGCACCTTCCCAATCTCAAGCCCATCGGTAAGCACTGTAAGTCGTTCACGAACATAGTCCGAAACCATCTGTTGCTCCTCAATTTCCTTGCTTCCCCATTCCGGTTCCTGTCCTTCTTTTACCGGCTTTGTTGCAGCCAAAGACATGGTGCTAAGCTGGTTTCCCCTGATTTTTAGAAGCGTTTCAGGTGTGGCCCCGCACCAAGTTCCCACTTTAGGATGAAACCACAGGTAGCAAAAAGCATTGGGATAATGTTGGAGCAGTTGCTGAAAAATCACATCCCGTTCTTGATGAATCTGCACCTTTAATTTTCTAGAGAGCACTACCTTTCTTAAACTTCCTTTTTGGATTTCTTTGATGGCCTCCCCTACCATATCTATATGGGCATTACGTCCAACATCTGAAGCCTCTGCCAAATCGGGGGTATGCCTAAAGGGCAATGGACAAGTTAATCTTAGCACCTCATCAGCTTTGATAAGTACTGCATTTTCATCAAAATCGTAAGGTGCGAAAACAAAGCCTTTTTCCTCTAAATTTTTGGTCCGATTAATTGAGCTATCCGACTGAAAAATACTGGTCAATTCAGTTTCACCCGGTTTTCGATATACCGCAAAGGGTAAGCCTTGCTGAAAGCAAAACCTGATCTTGGACAAAAGCTGTTGAAAATCCTTATTTTCTGGGAAGGGCAATGGTAGTAAGTTTACAATTGGAAATTAAATCGCCTTCTTCGTTGGTTATCTTTATTTCCCAAAGTTGGGTAGTTCTTCCTTTATGTATTATGGAAGCTTTGGCATATACATAACCTTCCCTAACCGACTTGACATGGTTTGCAGAGATTTCTATTCCACGTACAAAAAACTCCTGTCCGTCCAAAAAGACATAGGAAGCCGCACTGCCTACACTTTCAGCCAGGGCGACGGAAGCACCTCCATGAAGTACCCCATCTGGTTGATGAACCTTTGGAGTAACCGGCATTTGGGCAATCAGAAAGTTTTCCCCCACATCCGTATAGGTTATTTCCAGGGTTTCCATTAGTGTGTTTTTACAGATACTGTTGCAAACCGCAAGAATCTTTTCTTTATGATCTTCCATCCACCTATTTTTTGTAAAATTACGCAAAGGTATAGCATTATTGAATTAAGTTTCGGACTTTATAACCTATATGGAAAAGACGGTATCCTACACTACAAAGAACACCTACGAAACCCTCAATACCATCACTCCCAAAACCAGGAATATTTGGCTGGTTTTTCACGGAATTGGTTATCTGAGCAGGTATTTTATCAAACACTTTGGAGCCCTGGATGCCGAAGAGAATTACATCATTGCACCACAGGCACCATCTAAATATTACCTTAAAAATGAATACAAATATGTTGGGGCAAGCTGGTTGACCAAAGAAAATACGGTATCCGAAACTGAAAATGTGCTCAAGTATGTTGATGCGGTATTCCAAGCCGAGGGGCTTCCCTCCGATATAAATCTTGTCCTGTTTGGGTTTTCGCAGGGTGTTTCCGTGGCGACAAGATGGATGGTCCAGAGACAGATAAAATGTAGTGCTTTGATTCTTTATGCGGGCGGTATTCCCAACGAGTTGAAAAAAGAAAATTTAGAGTTTGTTGACTGGGATTTAACCCAAGTAAAAATTGTATTCGGGGATTCAGACGAATTTCTGAATCAAAAAAGAAGAGCAATGGAGCTAGATAAAATCGAGTCGCTCTTTCAAGGTAAAGCAGAACTGATCACCTTTAAAGGCGGCCATGAAATAAAACCAGAACTTATCAAAACACTTCTATAAACCTATGCGACACATTGCCCACACCACCCTCGTGGTAAAAGATTATGATGAGGCCATTGCTTTTTTTACGCAAAAACTAAATTTTATCCTGCAACAAGATGTTGATTTGGGAGAAAGCAAGAGATGGGTCGTAGTTTGCCCAAAAGATTCGCAAAGTAGTTTGGTCCTAGGAAAGGCAGTTGGAGCGGAACAGGAAGCAGCTATTGGCAATCAAACCGGAGGTAGGGTATTTCTTTTTCTGCATACTAACGATTTTTGGTCCGATTACCGGTCCATGAAGGAAAAAGGTGTTGTGTTCGAGGAAAAGCCCCGGGAAGAAGTCTATGGTACCGTTGTGGTGTTCCAGGATTTATATGGAAATCTGTGGGACCTCCTAGAATTAAAATGATCAGTTGGAATCCCCGGATTGTTTTTCATTTTCCTCGGGATAATACGTAATCCTTCTTGTTGAATAGTCATTATCAGGGGTAATGATCTGCTTTGTCCAGTTTTTCTCAGCGTTACTGTCAAACTGAAAGATATATTCCTTTACGGATTCGGAGTTGTTTGTTCTAGTGGTTACCTTTTCCAAAATGCCTTCTGCGTTGTAGGAGTAAAATAGTTTCTTTAGAGAGGCAAATTCATTCTTGACCACATCGTATTCAAACATTTCTGAGGACAGTAGCTTACCCAAGGTATCAAAAACCTCTTCCTCTGCCTTGTTAGGTTCCCCATCCACATATTCTTTGGTCAGTATTACCTTTTGGGTACTCCCGGCTCTCTTTCGTTCCGAAGTCCTAACGGACTTTTCCAATATGGCATTGATAAAATAGCTTTTTGTGGATTCGTTTTTGAAGGAAGCGTACTCAATCGTGGATTCATCTACTCCCCCAGCATGCGAAGTTGTAATCTTTACGAGCCTATCCTCATCGTCATAAAGGTATTCCTGCTGTTCAATGAATTCCTTGTCATAGGAAATAATCTGCTCCATAACTTTTCTGGGTTGCAGGCTATCCCTCGTATAGAAATTTGCCATGGATGTTGCAGCGTCCAGCACCTCATCCTTGTAACTTTCCATCCTCTTTTCAACAAGTTGACCGCCTGCGTATTTATAGTAGGTAATATCCTGATCGGTATCGTTGTACTGGGTCACAGTGCGCGTTAAAAAACCTTCGGTATCAAATTCGAAGAGTTCCCTGCCGTAATCTGTTATTACCAAGCAGGTCTTTACTCTTCCATTTAGGTCAAAATCGCCCACCTTGAATATCCGAATTTCTTGGGCCAAAAGTCCGGCCGAAAAAAAGAGAATTGTAAAAAAAGATAAAAAGTAGTTTTTGACCATACTGCAAAATTAGTTCGAATTCAACCAATTACGAAACAAAAAGAATGCCAGTTGTCTAAATTAACCATATCAAAATATGATGTTAGAACTTTCTGTCGGGAGCAAAGGGGGAAATATCCAATGACAATGTATTGTCCGATATCAATTCGGACACCAATTTTCCTGTTGCCGGACCCAAACTCCAGCCCATCATGGCATGTCCAGTTGCAAAAACCAGGTTTTTATATTTTTCAGAAGTTCCGATATATGGCAATCCATCTGGACTAACCGGTCTAAGACCGCATTGGGCATTTTGCTTATCCTCCTCAGGAATATGTACGCCCTTGTAGTAATTACTAGCTCCCCGTGCCAATGCCTCTACCCGTTCCTTGCGAATTATTTTATTGATGCCTGAAAACTCCATGGTGCCCGCAAAACGTGTAAAGCCATTCATTGGGGTGACCGCCATTTTAGCCTCCATTAAAATGGCAGGCATATTTATTTTGGTAGGTGTGGCAACATTTATCCGATACCCCTTACCAGCCTGAAGCGGTAGATGTAACCCCAATTTTTTGGAAAGTCTAGAAGTCCAGGACCCTGCCGCAAACACCACATCATCAGGGGTATAGCTTCCCTTGTTGGTAACAAGTTCGCTCACTTTTTGACCGGTGACCTTCAAATCCAAAACCTCTTCATTCTTATGGATTTTTACTCCATTGTTGGAAAGATACCCGGCAAGGCGTTCCATGATCTGATCTGGAGTGGTATGGCGGTCGCATTCATAATGAAAAGCCCCTTTGGCGTTCAACTCTACCTCTGGTTCTACCAAACGCAGCCCGTCCAAATCCAAATGACTGACCTGCAATCCCATATCCTTGGCCCTCTCGGCCACTTCATTCTCATGATCTCGCTCCTTGTTGGTCTGATACATCATGAGCAGTCCTTTCCGATCCAAATGGAAGTCGCCCAACTCCCCCGAACTATGTATCTCTTCATAAAGTTCACGACTCAACAAGTTAATATCCATAATTACGGGCATGGCCTTTGCCACCTTTTCCTTGGTGGAGGATTTTTTAAAATACCAGGCCCATTTCATAAAATCCATATCCAATCGGGGTTTCATGTAAAAGGGGCTCGCTGAATTGAACATATACTTGATTCCCTTTGAAATCATTCCCGGGGATGCCAGCGGAACAATATGACTTGGAGTTATATAACCCGCGTTGACATATGACGCACCAGAATCCATATTGGATTTATCCAGAACGGTAACATGGTGTCCCTCCTTTTGTAAAAAATAGGCAGTGGAAAGACCAATGATTCCCCCACCAATTACGATAACATTTTTGCTCATGCCTTAAGTATATGGATTACCACCTTAAAAGGTC
>JBCCUY010000071.1:0-11958 GCA_039196145.1 Bacteroidota bacterium | reverse complement strand
GCTTTTAGTGCTAATTCCATTATTGCCCAAAGGGAGCGCTATAACAGTAATGTCTCGTTAAATTTTAAACCAAACAAAACCAATTTCTATTTGGAATATAGCAATGGTTTCGGAGATCAGATCACCGACGGGGTGGTGAATCGTTTTGATTTAAATTCCAACCAGATTACCCGAAACGTCAACAACCGCGAATCCAATGTTATCAGGTTGGGTGCCGACTTCTACCCTTCCAAAAATGCCATTTTTTCCCTCTTTACAAATCAAAATTTCTACAATGCGGCCTTTGACGGCCAGAAGGATGTGGTCTTTGAGGAAGACCCGGTGAATGACTTCGCCCTGGACGATTTTTTGACGCGGAACAACCACACCCAAAACTACAACACCGTCTATAAATGGTTGATTGACGGAGCCTCACATTTTTTGGAGTTTGAGGCGAATTACAACCTTCTCACCAGTGATCTGACCAACGATTTTGTATTTCTGGGGAACACCTCGGTTCCCTCTTACATAGAAACCGTAGATGACACACGTTCGGTATTCACCTTAAACTTGGACTATAGTCTCCCATTAGGCGATAAATCAAAACTGGAACTAGGTGGGGAAGGCCGAATCAATCGGATTGAAAATGAATATAGCTCTACCAATAGCCAACTCCAAAATTCAGTTTTTACATACGATCGGGACATCTTCTCTTCTTATCTTATTTATTCCACCTCCCTTGGTAAGTTCAAGTTGAATTTGGGCTCCAGGTTTGAGCGCTATCTCGTGGGTGCCCAATTTGATCAGGAGCGATCAGTGGCAGAAGTGGTGAACCAAGAACTATTCAATGTTTTTCCTTCATTATTTATAAGCTATCAAGATTCAGAAGAAAGTCCACACCAGTATCAATTGAGCTATGGCAGAAGGATTGAGCGTCCGTCCTTCAACCAGGTGAATCCCATTCGGCAAACGACCACCCCCCAGATTTTGGCCACCGGAAACCTAAGTTTGTTGCCCCAGTTTAGCAATACCATAGAGGCCAACTATTTATATCGATTTGAAAGAGGTTCCATCAGTTCCGGGGTTTTTTACCGACGCATTCAGGATGAAATCAACCGCATTGGAATATTTGATCAGGATGATCCCAACCTGTTGCGGCTGAGCTACGACAATTTTGACAGCAATGACGCTATTGGTGTGGAATTGGGAAGTAATTTGAGGTTAACGCAATGGTGGCGAACCAATATCAACTTGGAATTTTACAACAGGCAACAACGTGGTTCTATTGAAGGCGTTGCAGTGGCCGTTCAAAACAGCCTGACCAATGTAAAGTGGACCCATAATTTTACCCTGAACAAAAAAATCTCCGCATCCCTCTTTGGGTTTTACATCGGGCCGCAGGAAATTCTTCAGTACCGGCTCAAATCCAACTATTTTTTAAATACAGGTCTGCGGTACAATTTTGCCAAAGGAAAGGGGAGCTTAAGCATAAATGCCAACGACATTCTCGGAACCCGTCGTTTTGCATTTAGAACCTTTAGGACCGTATTTCAAGAAGGTGAATTCTTGCGCGATACCCAACAAATCTTCTTTGGGCTTTCATATCGCCTTGGAGGCAAATTGTCCTCGCTATCGCGCAAAAAAAGAAACAGCAATATTAAAGCCGACCGTTTTTTATAAACTCATTCACATCATTTAATCCTATACACATGAAATCATTTCGATTACACTTAATGTCCATTTTTATCCTAAGTTTTTCAGTATTTTCTTTTGGACAAGACAATTTGGCCACATACAATTTAAAAAAAGGAGAGGCTTTTGACATTCTCTTGATCTCGACAAAACCAAACAGCAAAGAAGCCTTCAAAGAATATCGGGAAAAGGCGTTTCCCATTGCGGTTGAAATGGGGTATTCCTTCCTTCCAGGGTTTAATATCAGCGAAATACTTAAAGGAAGTCTTTCGCCCAAAGGTATGATCATGGGCAAATGGAAAAGTATCGCGCTAAGGGAGAAATTCCTTGCTGAAATTGATTCGCGTGTTTCCAACTTTCACGAAATGCGATCTCAAATTTGGTCTTTCTTTACCGTGACCTATTATGAAGTTCCGACCGATATTTCATTTCAACTGGACCCAAAAAAAGTGATTGTGGCTTCTGCCTTTTGGAAAAAGGAAAAGGCATCGTCAAAGTTCGACACCTATATAAACAAGTTTAAAAGTGGGGTAAAAAAGACCGGTGGGACCTTAAAATTAGAGCTGGCTCAAGGCAAATCCCCATATGGGTATTATTACAATCCAGATTACATGATCATCGCCCAATGGGACAATCGGGAAGAGTTTGAAACTTTCCAAAAGGAAAACCTTAAGATAGATGGAGGTTTCTTAAAGGACATAAACCAATTTATACTGTCCAAGTAGGAAAGTCTATTTAAGTGGTACATCTCATTGCTCGTAACTGAACAACCCTGAAGGGAGTTGGTAGCTCAATTTCCCTTTTTGGTTTCAGTGTTACGCTCTAGTGATGACCCTTGAAAACCAATTCCTCGGCTATCTATCCAAATCTGCACCATTTTTTAGAAGATCAAAAAACTCGCTCCGTCTTTTTTCATCAGCAAAAACACCACCGTATTCAACAGTGGTGGTAGCGCTTTCCTTATCCTTGATTCCCCTGGACGAAACACAGAGATGTTTGGCATGCACCACCACAATGACATCCTCCGTTCCCAGTGTTTCCTGAAGATCTTTTAAAATTTGCAAGCATAGTCTTTCTTGCACCTGTGGTCTATGCGAATAATAATCCACCAACCTATTAATTTTGGACAACCCTACTACCCTATCTTTAGGAATGTAACCTATATGTGCCTTCCCCACAATAGGTAAAAAATGATGTTCACAGGAAGAATCTATGGTTATATCTTGCTCCACGAGCATGCGCTTATAGCCATACGTATTGGGAAAAGTGGAGACCTTCGGTCTGTTTTTCGGATCTAGTCCATAGAACAGCTCCTTGACGTACATTTTTGCAAAACGATATGGGGTTCCCGACAAACTTTCATCGGTCAGGTCCAGCCCCAATTCCTCCATAATTTTGGAAAAATGGAACTGAATGTTCTTGATTTTTTCTGAATCGGTATGCTGAAAAGCATCATCCCTTAAAGGGGTTTCAATAGAAGTGGCAATATGATTGTCCCCTAGAACTTCAATTTCGGTTTTATCCATAAATGTGTAATGATTTTGATCTACTATCGCAGTAAGACCCCTCTTTTCAATGACTATGTTGCCGATTATAGAAGTGAAGAAAAATAAGGCCCAGCGTAGGTAGGTAGATGACTTCCTCAGCCAATGATGCTAGATGGAATTTCTCGTTTAGTACAATCAGCGCCAATGCACCCCATAAAATCCAGAATGCCAATTTTATCCATTTTTTCGGGGTGTTCTTGGTAGACCAGTAGACCGCAAAAAAGGAAATGACGAGGAATGTGATATCCAAAATACCCCACCACCACGGATGTAATTCATCCGTTGCAGCAAGACCTGCATGGGCCACAAAAACGAATGGTGTTGCCAAACAGTGAAAAAAACACAACGTACTTGCGGTTGCACCAATTAAATCCGATCTTGAGGTCAAGTTTTTTGCATTAATCATATCGATACGTTAAAAAAGCAAAACGGTAATCTCCTTCAAGCAGAAGATGGCTACCTATATATAGATGCTTGCAAAAGTAGTCTATTTTATTAAATGCAACTTAGTTGCATTTATATATTTTTTTATTTTTGTGAAAACAATCTGATGGTTAAAACATCGAATCTTTCTTATGCCTACGAAAACGGAAAAGAACTTACTTTCCCAGATATTGATCTTACCTCTGGAGAACACCTTTTGGTAATTGGGCCCTCCGGCGTGGGAAAGACTACATTTTTGTATTTAATGGCGGGGCTTTTACCTTCATTGAAAGGTAAGGTGTCCATTTCAGGAACAACATTGAACTCTCTGACGAGACGACAAATGGATCGGTTTAGGGGAGAACATATAGGACTGATTTTTCAACAATATCATTTTATAAAATCCCTGAACGTAGCCGACAATCTCAAGCTACGCCAACACTTTCCAAAAAATTCCAATGACAAAACAAGAAGGAACCAACTTGCGGATAGATTGGGATTATCAGAGCATATGCACAAGAAAGTTACGGCATTAAGCCAGGGACAGCAGCAGCGCCTAGGGATTGCCCTTGGCCTAATCCACAGGCCCCAGATTATTTTTGCAGATGAACCCACTTCCAATTTGGATGACGTTAATTGTGCAAAGGTCATCGACCTGCTCAAGGAGGAAGCTGAAATCTGTAAGAGTAGCTTGCTGATCATTACACATGACCTTCGGGTAATGTCCCATTTTAAAAATCAGGTTACATTATGAAATTGGGTTATCTCGCTTTTAAAAATCTAGTTTCCAAACCCCTGAACCTATTGTTGAGTTTAATGCTATTATCATTGAGTGTATCACTGGTCACCTTTGTATTGCAATTGAGTCAGCAATTGGGCGGGCAATTGAACAAAAACATTGCCCCTTTTGATATGGTCGTAGGCGCCAAGGGAAGTCCCTTGCAACTCGTATTGTCATCTGTGCTCCATGTGGATGCACCCACGGGAAATATCAACCTCAAAGATGCTGCTGTACTGAAAAAACATCCCTTTGTGCAAACTGCCATACCTGTTTCCTATGGCGATAATTACAAGGGTTTTCGAATCTTAGGAACCGAAGCGGACTATTTGGACCATTACAACACCGAATTGCTGGAGGGGACGCATTTTGAAAGGCCTTTTGAAGTCGTCGCCGGACATAATGTTGCCCAACTATTGGACTTAAAAATAGGGGATAGCTTTATAAGTTCCCATGGTTTGGCTGGTGGTGGTGGTGAGGCGCACGACGAACATCCTTTTACCATAAAGGGAATTTTGAAGCCCTCAGGGACCGTGGTAGACCAGCTTTTGATTACTAATTTAGAAAGCATCTGGTTAGCCCATGACCATGAGGAACATTCCGAAGAAGAGGAACCTCAAGAAAAAGAGGACCATACTGAAGAAGATGGAAATCACGAAGAGCACGATCATGATAGCGAAGAGGAACATGACCATCATGGTGAAGAAGAACATGATCATGGGGAAGAAGAGCACGACCATGAAGAAGAAAAGGAAATCACCTCATTATTGGTCAAGTTTAAGAGTCCATTGGGCATGGTCCAGCTACCAAGGTTCATCAACGAGAATACCTCCATGCAAGCGGCCCTTCCCGGTTTTGAAGTTCAACGGCTTATGAGGTTGCTAGGTTCAGGAGTGCAAACCATCAATGGTATTGCTTTGGCTATTCTCTTGGTATCTGGGCTCAGTATTTTTATAAGTCTTTTGAAAACCATTCGGGAGCGAAAACAGGAACTGGCGCTATTAAGAACCTATGGGCTTCGCACGGGGCAACTGCTAGGACTGGCACTGCTTGAAGGCCTCTTCCTAGCGCTAATTGGCTTTGTGCTGGGTTGGCTCTTGGGGAGGTTGGGCATATGGAGCGTTTCCCAGTACATGCAAAATGAATATGGGTACGGCTTGCAAATCAATGGCCCAGAACAGTTTGAATTTTATCTTTTAGGCCTTATCTTGGTACTGACCACTATAGCCACAATGTTGGCTTCCCGTTCAATTTTCAAATTAAATGTTGCTAAAACTTTATCGGATGTGTAGACCATTTTTAGTTGTTTTGTTCATATTTTTTGTTAGCGCATTTGGGACCGCACAAGTTAAGTTGACCTGGGACGATTTTGCAGACGTTAGTTTTGAGCCTGAGTACAATGAAGTTTATGATGTGAATTTTTTAATGCCACAATTTGGTGACCAGATACAGGCTTTCAAAGGTGTACAGGTTCAGATAAAAGGTTATTTTCTTGACATTTCTGGAAGTGGTGAGATTTTTTTGGTCTCCAAGAACCCTATGGCCTCCTGTTTTTTCTGTGGTGCTGCGGGACCGGAAACCATAATCGAAGTACGCTTTAAAAAAGAGCCTCCTTTTAAAACTGATCAAATTGTCACGATTACGGGTACCCTGGAACTAAACAGGGACGATGTGGAACATTGTAATTATATATTGAACGAGGCCACAGGCCAGCTGGTGAATTAAAAAATGCGGTACGTCCCTTTAATAGTATTGGTTTGGATAGGAAGTTATGGCAATTCTCAGACGGTTTTGCAGTGGTCCGATCTCTCTGAGGGAATTTCATGGGAGCGATCTTCTCCCGATGCGCTTTTCCCGGGGTTCCAAAGAGCAACTTTTTCCCCTGAAATGAAGAATTTAGAGGGAAAACAGGTGATTATTACGGGGCATTTACTTGTTTTGGATGGTAAGCAATCAGTCTATCTGCTCTCCAAAAACCCTATGGCCTCTTGTTTTTTCTGCGGTAATGGTGGACCCGAAACCATTGTGGATTTAACATTTGACGAAAAACCATCATTTGTTATGGATGAGCTACTTTCTGTAAAGGGAATTTTATATCTGAACGCAAATAACCCAAATGCATGTTATTATCGCATTGAAAATGTTGATGCCCTAAGTTTGGAATAACCAAAATCTTAATATGAAAACGGAAAACCACGAATTATTGCTAGAACAAAAAGGGCTGAAAAAAACCAAGGTCCGCATGGCACTGATACAACATTTTATGGGTATGGACCACGCTCAGTCCTATAGCGACCTGCAGGAGGCCTTCGCAACAGAGGTAGATAAGTCCACCCTGTACCGAAACCTGACCAGTTTTGAAAAAGCTGGAATTATCCACCGTATCAACGACCATAGCGGAGTGTCCAAATATGCGTTTGGGGAATCTCCGATTCGAGGAAACGAACACGCGCATTTTGTTTGCGAGTGCTGCGAAACCGTGTATTGCATGGAAGGGCTTGCTCCCTCACAGCTTAAGGTTCCAAAAGGATTCAAAACCAATAAGGTACAGACCATAATTCGGGGGATTTGTGCTGCTTGCTAAACAGAAAATCTTTAGAAAAGCATTTCATAACCAACCTCAACACCTCTTTCACTTTTAATAACCGTGCTAATAATTGTCTAAAACATAGAAATCAGACATGGAATATAATCGTAGAAAATTTATCAGTTTCTTGGGAAAAGCCAGCATTGGGACTGCAGTGTTACCACCGTTTTTAATGAGCTGTGGAAATACCGCCAAACCAACAGAAAAGGACTTAAAAACCAGTAGCCAAATCTTGGATAAATTAAATCAATTGGCAATTAAGGGGCTTTCGCCATCCAACGAGGATAATTTGGTATTGGCCAACGGCTTGGACTATCATGTTGTTGTCCGATGGGGTGATAAAATTTCGGAAGAGGACTATTTTGGTTTCAATAATGATTTTACCTGTTTCATCCCTCTCAAAGAAGAGGATCCCACAGATGGTTTATTATGGGTCAACCATGAATATGTCAATTCGCTTTTTGTTTCCGGGTTTGATGCCAATAAACACGAGAATCCCGATGCCCATAGGACAAAGGAACAAGTGGATCAAGAAATGTACAATGTGGGAGGTAGTATTGTTCGCATAAAACAGACCGATGGCACATGGAAAGTGGTAGAAAATGATCCCCACAATCGTCGCATCACGGCCAAAACACCCATCAAGCTCAACTGGGACCATCCTATTAAAGAAGCTTCCACGGTAATCGGGACCCATAGTAATTGTTCCGGTGGAATCACCCCTTGGAACACCTTTTTGACATGTGAAGAGAATTACGATAACTTCTTTGGAGAAACGGTTTACAATCCAAATAACCATGCAACACACCTACCCAGCTCCTATGGTTGGGAAAAATTCTATCCCTATCCTCCCGAACATTACGGCTGGGTGGTGGAAGTAAATCCAAAGGACGGCTCGGCTCAAAAACACGTAGCCATAGGAAGGTATGCCCACGAGTGCTGTACCCTTTATGAATTGGAGGACAAACGTGTTGTGGCCTATTCTGGAGATGATAAAAACAATGAGCACCTGTACAAATTTATCTCCTCCCAACCAGGCTCTTTAAAAGAGGGCACACTCTATGTTGCCGATACCATAAATGGGAAATGGCTACCCCTAGATTGGGAAAACCAATCGGCTTTGCAGGAACGATTTAAAGACCAGACCGAGGTATTGGTTCGTACCCGGGAAGCCGCAAAGATTTTGGGGGCCACCGAACTGAACCGTCCCGAGGATATTGAAATAGATCCCATAACTGGCAATGTCTTTGTAGCACTTACCAATAACTATGGGAAAGATGATTTTCACGGATCTATTCTAAAAATTGAGGAAACCGAAGGCAAATACGACTCACTTACCTTTAAAGCTTCCACTTTTATCGCGGGAGGGGAAGAAAATGGTTTTTCGTGCCCAGATAACCTTGCCTTTGACTTAGCCGGTAATTTGTGGTTTACCTCAGATATGTCCGGCAGCAAAATGAACAAGGAAGACGGCCCCTATATGGCATTTAAGAACAACAGTCTTTTTGTAATCCCACGATATGGGGAAGAAGAAGGAAAGGTAATTCGACTCGTTTCTGCCCCTATGGATGCGGAGCTCACCGGTCCTTGGTTTTCTCCAGACGGGAAAACCCTATTTTTAAGTGTACAGCACCCAGGCGAGCAAACGAAAGACCTAGCAAATCCGACAAGCAAGTGGCCTTTTGACGAGGACGGTATTCCCAAACCCGCGGTGGTGGCTATAACCGGAGACCTTGTGGAGAAGATGAACAAATTACATCTGATCGAAAAAGCATAACATATTCAATTTTGGTGATGGTGAATGACCAGTAACTGGTTAACCATCAAATACGGTCTTATAGGCCGAGTTCTTTTCGAATTCTTTTTTCATCGAGATTCGAGATTAGCTCGATTACATTGGGATACCACTTTTCATGGTAGCCCAATTCCGGCTTCCGTAATTCTTGAATAGCTTCTTCTTTGGACCAATCTTCAAAGATGATGCGATAGGCTGCCATGATTGCACCCGTGCGATCGGATCCATGCCAGCAGTGTACCAAAACAGGTTTTTCGGCAATTTGTATGGCTCGTAATGCATTTAACAATTGACCCTCTGTTAATTCTGCAGTTTTTAGAGGAATATGAATCAACTGAATACCAGTTCCACTCGCCTTTCTAGTGTCTTTTTTGTTCCTTCGGAAATTTATGGAGGTTTTCAAGCCTAAAGCCTCTAGTTCCTTGAAGCCTCTCCTGTTGGGCTGTTCCGAACGGAATATTGTGTCGTTTAGCTGGTATAATCTCTTAAAACGATTGGAATCTACTTTTTCAAGTTTGGGATTTTGGGCCATTGCAAGATTCGAGCATCCCAATAAAAATAGCAAACTCCAAAGCTGTATTGAACCCTTAAATAATCTCATTTAGTGATTTTTTATTGCGATTTACCAAAACGAATTTTCCAACATCGAAATTATGGACATCCCTGCTGCAGCTCCCGAAATAAATAAATTCCATTCCCTGTGTTTTACCTTTAAAATATGGAGAAAGAGAAATGCTATTCCCACCACAAAAAAAACAATCAAAAGCTGGCCTAATTCTATGCCGATATTAAAACCTAATAATGGTATCACAATGTCAGATGGATCCATAAGTAACGCCTTGAAGTAATTGGAAAAGTCCATCCCATGAATCAATCCAAAAAACAAGGCCATGGCATAATTCCGTTTCATTTTTGTGGATGTTTCGGATTTATTCGGTCCGATCACATTGTGGATGGCGGTTAGGAAAATGGTCAACGGAATTAAGAATTTGATGATGTTAGAGGGTATGGAAAGAATATCCAAGGAAACCAACACCAAAGTCACGCTGTGCCCTATGGTAAAAGCGGTGACCAAAATGAGAATCTTTCGCCATTGTTCAATTCGGTAGACAGCGCATAGCACCACCAGAAAAAGGATATGGTCATATCCGGCCAAGTTGGCGATATGCTCAAAACCCAACTTTAAATAGAATTCAAAGGGATGCATATTAAAATTTAAGCTGGTGAACCGAAGTTTTTTTATTGAGCATCATACTCTTGGAAGTTCCATTGACATGTACATAGACAATGTTGTTCTGATCAAAGAACAAATCCGTGAAAACGGCATTTTTCACCTCCAAAGTAGTCAACGGTTTGGGGTGCCTGTATTCAAAGTACACCCACAGAGCCGTATTCTCCCCTTCCCCGCTAAGTTTCTTCCGCTTAACTTTCAGGTCAATCGTCCTTCCATTGGCTTTCACATAGAAGAACTGATTCACATAATCCATAAGCATTTTATTGGCCTTGGGTGATTCGTTGGGCTGGCAGAAGGCCAACTCCTTACTGTTGGGATCAAAAACTATCGCTTCATTAACATCGGTCAAAAACAACTTTAGATTGACGGACAATACTTGCTTGCTTGCGGAATATTCAATTTCACATAGTGATAACCGTAAGGGATGGGCGGCGGTAGACATGCACAGGCCCAAAGCAATACAAACAAACATCAACCTCATCGCAATCTCCTCTTTTTATCGCTTAGGATGCATCGGATTGCATGTGCTTCGCAACAGCCTGAACCTCCTTAAAGACACGAATCAAATTTCCTCCCCATATTTTCTCAATCTGCTGTTCGGTATAGCCTCTTCTTACCAATCCAATGGTGATGTTCATCACCTCACTTGCATCAAATATACCTTGGATTCCTCCTCCCCCGTCAAAATCGCATCCGATACCCACATGTTCTATCCCTGCCACTTTTACGATATGGTCTATATGATCTACCACATGTTCAACGGTGGCCGGAGGTGCAGGATACTTCTCGTTTAGCTCCTGAAAAGAGTGGCGCATTGCAGTGCGTTCTTCCGAGGTCATTTCACCTAAGGGTTTCATGCTAGCACGTAACGCAGCCATAGCAGAGTCTCTGGCCACATTAGGTGGTGCAGTCCGTAAGTAATCCGCCAACATGGTCAGTTGCACCACACCTCCATTTTCTGCCATAAGCTTTAGCATTTCATCGGTCATATTTCTTTTGTGATCGGTTACCGTCCTGGCATTGGAATGACTTGCAATGATTGGGGCCTTGGACATTTTTATGGCATCGTAAAAAACGCTGTCGTTCCCATGGGAGACATCGACCATGATTCCAAGGCGATTCATTTCGCCAACCACTTTGGAACCAAATTCACTTATTCCGCCATGCTCGGTACCGTTCTCATCCGTAGCCGAATCGGCCAAATCGTTGTTTGACGAATGGACCAAGGTAATATAGCGAACGCCCTTATTGTAATAGAGTTCAACATTTGAAAGATCATCTCCTATAGGGTAACCGTTTTCAATACCAACATATATAGCTCGTTTTCCTTCTTTTTCCAAAGCATAAGCATCCTCTGGATTAAGCGCCAATCCCACTATATCGGAATTTCTTTGGGTAGAGGCTATTACGGAATCGATCATCTGAAGACACAAGGCCTTTGCACGGGTATTCCCGTCGTCATCCCGGATGTCTTGGGCTACGAAAGCCGCAAAAAAGATAGCATCCAAGTCACCCTCTATCATTCGAGGATAGTCCACTTTTGAACCTGTTTCATTGGGGTCATGTCGCTCAGCCATATCAAAGCCTGGTTCAATCATGCGCAAGGGCGTGTCCGCATGCGTGTCAAGAGTCAACACCCGCTTGTGAATCTCAAGTGCTTTTTCAACCAATTGCTCTTCCTCAGTTTTGGATTCCTGCGGAGCGGTTTTTTCTTTACAACCTGCTATTACAAGCAATAGCATCAAAAGAATAGGGCAGCTAAATCGTAGCTTATTCATAGTTTTTGGTTTAAATGGAAGTTATAATTAAATGTACAATAATAATCGACTTGTATTCACGAAAGGACAATTTCCTAGATTCATTTTAGCGGTGTTTAGCAAAAGTGTTCCGAGGATAATTCCTGGATCAACCTGGTCAAGATAT
>JBCCUY010000070.1:0-12034 GCA_039196145.1 Bacteroidota bacterium | reverse complement strand
TTGAGTTCTAGTTGTAAATAGCCCTCTTGGGTAAAAAAAAGACCGCCAAATAGGCGGTCTTTTTTGTTTTATGACACAATTAAAACAGGCACGTCTAGCTTCTGAACAATTTGACGTGTCCGATCCGATTGTAGATATGATTCCTTGCTGGATTTTCTTGGAACGCAGAACAGTTGGGTTTTGGTACGTTTCACATAGGAAGTCACGCCATCCAGGACATTGGCACCTTCTGTAAATACATAAGAAACCGCATTCTGTACCTTGTTCTGCTCATTGGAAGCGGCATCGTTCTCGCTTCTTACACTGAACAGCCTGATCGGTTTTGAAGTTTTCCTGTTAAGATCTGCTAGCACGCCAGCGGTTGTGTCCTCAATGGTATTGCCATAAACACCCAAGGATATATCCTCAAAGTCGCGCAATTTTTGATCATCGCCCGTGACCAGAACATTGGCATCACAGGTATTCATTATAAAACTGGGAATTCCGCTAGCGGGTATACCGGGAAATTTTGATTTTGGTTTGCCCAGTACAACGGTGTGCGGCTGTTCCTTTTCCAAATAAGCTTTAATCGTATTCTTGGTGTTCCCGTAAGTAATTTTATAAGTCACTTTGGGACCCGTCTTTGAACTGAACTTTTCCACTGCAGATCGTAATTTGGACTCCGTATCCCTGCTGTCCCTGTGCAGCGTCCTCATGGCCGACAATTGATTGTCACCCTTAACAATATCTGTTGGGGCCTTGACATATAAAACTTCAACCGTTCCCGTTATTGCTTTGGCCAATTCCACTGCATTTGCTACAACATTTTCAAGATTGGCCGTGATATCGGCGATAACCGAAATCTTTTTTTTTGTGGTGGTGCTTGTAGATTTCATAATAGTAATACTATTAAAAAGTGAGTCGCTTACTTTAAATATAAAGGGAAAACACTTAAAAACGAACAGTTTAACTTTTGATTAATAAAAGAAAACAGCTTAAAATAGAAATGTTTGGGTGCTAAAAGAGTCTCTTAAACTGTTTGGCCAACTTTATTGGAAGTTTGTATGGCGCATAGCGTAAGGGAATGTCAATCCAATTTGGTTTTTTCACAATAGCCTTTTTATGGGAAAACAACTCATAGGAGTGTTTGCCATGATATGCACCAATACCGGCCTGCCCCACTCCACCAAAAGGTAGTTCCTTATTCGCGATTTGCATTACCGCATCATTGATTACCCCTCCACCAAATCCATAGCGGTTAATAATGCGTTTTTGGAATTTTCTTCTTTTGGAAAACACATAGAGCGCCAACGATTTGTCATAGGTCTTAATGGTGTTTTCAATATCCGCCTCCGTTTCATAGGTGATAATCGGTAAAATTGGCCCAAAAATCTCATCGGACATTAGGGCACTATCAAGAGCTGGTTCATTCACCAAGGTGGGCGCGATATACCTATCGGAATCCTCACAAATTCCCCCGAACAAAATCTCTTGATCTTGTAATTTTTGTTTTAGACTTTCGAAGTGATTGTGTGTTGCAATTCGGGCATAGTCCAAAGATTGTTGAATATCATTTCCATAAAAATTGGAAATCTGCTGCTTTAAGGCATCAACAAATTTTGTTTTCACTTTTTTATGCACCAAAATGTAATCGGGCGCTACACAGGTCTGTCCTGCATTCATAAATTTGGACCACACAATACGCTTGGCTGCAACTTTAATGGCAACGGACTCATCCACAATACAGGGATTCTTTCCTCCAAGTTCCAAGGTAACGGGGGCAAGGTGTTCCGCTGCGGCTTTGTAGACTATTTTGGCAACTTTGGAGCTACCTGTAAAGAATATATAGTCCCATGGCTCATTCAATAAGGCAGTAGAAGTGGATACCCCACCTTCCACAACGCTTACATATTCTTTGGGAAAGACTTCTCCAATAATTTTTGCGATGACAGCGGAAGTATTCGGGCTCAATTCGGATGGTTTGATAACCACGGTATTGCCCGCGGCCAATGCGCCAACTAAGGGAGAAAGTGTAAGCAGTATAGGATAGTTCCAAGGCGAAATAACCAATGTTCTCCCGTAGGGTTCGGAATAAATCCAATCCGAGCTTGGAAAATTGGCCCAAGTAAAGCCAACCCGTTTTGGTTTGGCCCACAATTCCAAACGATTTAGGATATACTTCAATTCTGAAAGTACCAGCTGGGTTTCAGTGGCCAAGGTTTCAAAGGTGGGCTTCTTAAAGTCCTTATAAAGAGCCTCACAAATGGCATCCTCATGCTTTACCAAAGCTTTTTGAAGCAGTTTCAGGTATTTAATTCGAAATTTTACATTCTTGGTTTGTTGCGATGCGAAAAATTCACTCTGGTTCCTGACCAATTCCTTCACCATTGTCTTAATTTTATTTGGGACCTCAATTTATCAAAAAGTAAGGGAACCTCATATTTTCCCTCTTCGATTTTGAATAAAAAAAACACCGCCTATTGGCGGTGTCCATAATAGAAATTATGTTTTTCTACAGATTAATTTCTTCCGTGGTTCCATCAGGATAGGTTAAGGTGGCCACTTCATCACATTCACCATCACCAAAATCCACAATGACCTCTAGACCATTCTTGGATACGTTCATACTACCACTGGTCAAGTGCTCACAATTAAAACCTACTTCAAGCGGGTCAACAGTTTCAATGGCATAGGTGTTACCATCAGCGGTTACGGTCCAATTTCCGGATAAGCTGAATGAGCTATCTCCCAAGTTTTCGCCAAACGTAAAAGCAAATGTCTTGGTTCCTGTTTCGGTGATTACACTTTCGTCTTCCATTTCTACAGTCATATTACTTGTTACTGTAAAGGAAATGGTATTCTGTTGCACATTGGAGTCCAATTGATAAGCCCTAGTTCCATTCAGTTTGATGGTGCCAACATAAAAATCTTCATAGGTTGCGGTAAACGCGGCAGTCTCATTGCCTACCTCATAGGTTACGGTGAGGGTGCCATTTACGTTTTCAGTGCCATTTAATACACAGTTGTTAAAAGTGGCTACAAAACCAGTATCAGTATATTCTGCACTATAACAATCGTTTGTGGATTTGGCAGACTTTCCAGCTTGGGCGCTACCGGCAAATAATTCAGCGAGTGCATTATCAACGGTTCCGGCGGCTTCATCCGTCGTTAAAATGGTCTGGAGTTCAGTTGGAGCCAATTCTTGGTCGGTGCCTATTGGATTCGCATCTTCGCTACAAGAGTTAAAAAGCGCAAAGACAAGAGTAAAGATTCCTATCGTTTTAAGACTTTTAGTTATTAAGTTCATCGTACTTAAGTTTATGGGGTTATGGTGGGGTAACGTGAAAAATGGCACATTTAGTGTAAAATCGTACTAAAAATCGATAATCGTTAAATCCATAAGGAAAGCCTGGAATGATTAGATAATTTGTGGGAAATTGTATTATTTTAGGATAAAGAAAAAAAGAACCTATGAAAATGATTCAAAAAATCCTCTCCCTTTTATGTGCGGTTTTGCTAGTAGCTTGTGGTAGTGATGATTCGGGGACACCAGAAACCAACTTGAATTTGGCCGTAATTGGCCAATGGGAATTGGTAGAGGTAAACATCAGTTCTTCCCAGGATATTGACCAAGATGGTTCTAGCTCCACCAATTTATTGGACGAAGTGGATTGTATTACGGGAACCTTGACCTTGAATTCAGATTTAACCTGGAGCTTATCACAGTCGGGAATCTCCATCACAGAAATCACCAATGATCAGTTCTTTGCGCAATGCAATAGTACTGTTACCGGCAGTGGCGCCTGGACAGGAAGTAGTACTCAAGTTACTTTTTCTGGCAGTAGCGTGTTGGGCACATTGCAAATCAATTCAGATGATCGCTTGACCAACTCTATTGGAGAGGACCTCCCAGGTATTAGAAGTTACGTTTATAGAAGACAGTAAGTTCGTTACGATATTTGTTCTGATAGGTTAAGGCTTTTGGGCAACAATAAACCACATTTGCTTGCTGGTTTCGTGTTCCCAATCGCCATGGTCTTCCACTTCACTGATAATATTGAAACCTGCATCCCGAAGTTCATCACGCACATATTCTGGTCCTAAGGAGTGGGCAGTGACCTGTTCCCGTCGGGATTTGCCTACTACACGTTTTTTCAATTTTTCCAACAGCATCAATTTACCTCCAGATTTTAGGGAGCTCTTCACATGCCTTAGGATCTTTTCATGGGAATCCATTTCGTGATAAGTATCTATAATAAAAACCGCATCAAGTTCATCTTTGGGCAACTTTGGGTCATCATAATCGCCCAGAATGGTAATGATGTTTCTAAGCTTTCGGTCGTTGGCATTGGAACGCAGGGTTTCCAATCTATCGGAACGCACGTCCACGGCATAGACTCGCCCGTCTGCTCCAACGGATTTGGATAGATGCATGGAAAGGTAACCCTCGTGGCAACCAATATCCGCGACCCTGCTGCCCTGATTCAAGTCCATCAGTTGCAATAGGGTCCCGGTTTTCATCCATTGGTCGCGATCCTCCCAATCCGAGGCCGTGTACTGCGCTTGGATTCCCAAAGAAACCAAAAGGTTTAGGACCAAGATCGGGAGAGATCGCCACATTATTATGCTAGTTTCCAATTAACCCCTGACCTTCAATCCATGGAGCACCGGCTGACTTCAATTCAGATTCCAGAGCTGGGAGCGTACCTTTCACAAGTGCATTCAATTCTTGTTTGATGCTCCCCAATTGCTTGTTCGCTCTATCTAAAGCACCTTTCTGGTTTCCAGTAGGTCCGTAGGTATTACGCAAAGCTACCAATCCAATAAATGATCCTTCTCCCGGTGAAGGATGGGTCTTTTCCCCTACTTCATTCCTGGAAGGACTACCTCCCATAGCTTTTTTAAGGGCATTTAATTGGGTCTTGGCCGCATGTATTTTAGACGAAAGCTCCGCTGTTGGGTTTGTGGCCTCGTCCAAAGCCCGTTTCATAGCACCTACTTTTGAAATACTGTGATCCAACACATGATTTGTTGCCGATAAATCTTGTTGGAAAGACTGATACATTTCCCTAAAGGCATCAATTTCGCTTGTTGGCTTGGCAGGCAAGGCGCCCTTGGTCAATGGTTTCACTTCAAAAGTCTGGGCTACCGAAAGTTGCTTCAAAGCCCCATCCACTCTTTGATAGAGTTCAACAGAATAAGTTCCTGGTGTGGCCAAGTAAGGAGAACCAAAGAAATCTTCATCATCGCCAGATGGTTCTTTGAGTGTTATTCCGGTTCTATCGGCATAGGTAAGGTTCCATGAAACCCGGTTAAATCCTTTCTTATTGGTTCCAGCAACGGTATTCACCAAATTGCCATTGCCGTCTTTTACCATAAGTACCAAAGCAGGTTTTTCCTGATTTTTTTCCTTATCCAAAGCATCCCAACCTGGAAATACAACGTTACTTTTCTGTTTGTTCAGGTTCTTTTCCCTTTCCGTGCGCAATTCCTTCTCGGTCTTCAACTTGTTAGGCAAGTAATAGGTGAAAGTAGCCCCATAGGCTGGATTTTTAGCTGCGTACAGTCCATTGCCCTGTCCGTAGACCCCGTCCTTTTCAATATACCAATAGGCCGGTTTAACCTTGAACAAGGTTGCCTCCCCTTTTTTGGAAGAATCAAAATCACGCAAAGCGGAGATATCATCCAACACATAGAAACCTCTTCCGAAGGAAGCTGCCACCAGGTCGTCTTCCCTTCTTTGAATAGTGATGTCCCTGAATGAAATTGTTGGAAGTCCACCTTTTAACTGTAACCATGAACTTCCACCATTTTTGGTAAAGTAAATTCCGAATTCCGTTGCCGCGAAAAGAAGTCCGCGTTGCTTATGGTCCTGAACAATTCTCCAAGTCACCAATCTTTTAGGAAGATCTCCATTGATGAACGTCCAGCTGTTTCCTTTGTCCGTACTCTTTAATAGATACGGCTTGTAATCCCCTTCCTTATGGTTGTCCAATACCAAATACACGGTGTTGGCATCATAAAGGTCGGCGCGAACATCATTCACAAACGCCCTATTCGGCACACCTTTGATATTACCCAGATTAATTCTTCTCCAACTAGTACCGCCATCTTCAGTAACCTGAAGAATTCCATCATCTGTTCCAGCATATAAAAGTCCTTCCTGGATTGGAGATTCCGCTAGTGAGGTTATGGTATTATAGTTGGACATTGCTGCAACATCCCATGGATTGTCCCAACTCTGTTGCCTACCCATTATGGGTAAGGCCAAACGTTCTTCATTACGGGTCAAATCATTGGAAATTGGAGTCCAATCATCACCTCGGTTCTCGGATTTCCAAACTCTGTAGGAAGCAAAATACAATCGGGTTGGATTGTGTGGGCTAACCAAAATTGGGGCATCCCAGTTAAATCTTTCATGGGGTTCGCCCGCTTTTGGTTGAGGCTGGATAAAAACAGTCTCGCCTGTGGTTTGGTCTATTCTCCATAACCATCCCTGCTGGAATTCTCCATAGGTAATATCTGGATTTCCCGGCTCAGTGGCAGACTGGTGCCCATCAGCCCCAAGTGTAATCCACCAATCCGAATTTAAGATTCCGGCACTGCTTCGGGTCCTTGATGGACCACCATGGGAACCGTTATCCTGCGTTCCACCATAAATATTATAGAAAGGTGCGGCATCATCCACGGCAACCTTATAGTATTGCGTAATGGGAAGGTTTGAAAAATACTTCCATGTCTTTGTTAAATCATAAGATTCGTAAAGGCCACCATCGGTACCAAACAATACATAATTTGGGTCTGATTTTTTGAACGCCATCGCATGGCTATCCACATGCTTTTTGTCCTCGTTCATTTGAACAAAGGTTTTGCCATGGTCGTAAGAAACCTGTACATAATTGCTCATTAGATACAAATGACCTTCATGGTGTGGTGAAGCATACAACTCCTGATAATAATGTGGTCCCGTCCCGCCGGAAACTGCGTCGGATTGTTTTGTCCAAGAAGCTCCTTGGTTTTTGGAAATGAACACACCTCCTTTTTTGCGATCTAACTCGATAGCCGCATAAAGGGTTTCATTGTTAAATGGAGAAATGGCCAATCCTATTTTTCCAAGATTGGAAGTTGGGATGCCATTCGTTAGTTTGGTCCAGCTCTCGCCTCCATCCGTACTCTTATGGATTCCAGTGCCTGGTCCACCGCCCATATAAGCGGCAACTGTTCTATGCCTATCCCATGTTGCTGCGTAAAGCGTATTGGGATCTGTTGGGTCCATCACCATATCGGTAACCCCGGTCCACTCATTATTTCCCAAAGTACGCTTCCAGCTTTCACCTCCGTCTGTAGATTTGTAAAATCCCCTTTCACCACCCTTGCTCCAAAGGGGTCCTTGTGCAGCTACCCAGATAATATCTGAATTTTCTGGGTGTACCATGATTTTAGAGAGGTGCTCGGAAGCTTTGAGTCCCTTGTTCTTCCATGTTTTTCCTGCGTCGTGACTTACATAGATTCCGTCACCAAAACCAACGTGCCTACCACCTACGTTTTCACCTGTACCCACCCAAATAGTGTTTGGGTTGTTGGGGTCAATGGTTACGCAGCCAATGGAATAGCTGGTCTGCTTGTCAAAAATGGGAGTCCAGGTCGTACCTGCATTTACAGTTTTCCAAACTCCTCCTGAACCTACAGCCACGTACCAAACGCTTTCATTTTTTGGATGAATGGCAATGTCAGCTATCCGCCCCGAGGTCAATGCAGGGCCCAGACTACGAAACTCCAGTCCATTGTAAAGGACAGAGTCAGCTTTTTGGGCTGTCAGGGAAAAAGAAATTAAGAATAAAAAAAGTAGTGTAGTGTAAATTTTTATGCGATGTTTCATTATCGGAACTTTAGGTTAATTAGCGCAGAAAGATAACCAAAAGCATCAGCCCTAATTCCAAAAAAAATGTGAAAAAAAGTACTGAATCCTAAAAAAGTAGAACATTACCTGTCCTTTGTTCTATACACAAATTTCAGCCCACTCCAATCTTGGTCCACAGCAGTTACTTTCACATCGACAAGACCTGTTGATAACATAAATTCCCGAATCGGTTCCCGTTTTAGATCTGTAGCGATTTTAGAGCCACCTTTGGGCCAACTTACCCAGAGTAATCCGTCTTTTTTCAACACTGCTTTATATTTGGGAGCAGTTTCCATCAGTTCTTTCAAAGAGGTACAGAAAAGGTGAATAAAGTCAATTTCACCGGTCACTTCCTTTTGAATGGATACATCACCGGGGAAGGTCTCAAACAGGTCAAAATAATGCGAAGGTTCCCTGTATAGCAGAATGCAATAGCCGGACTTTATACCCAATTTTTTGATCAGAGGTGTTCCTGAGTATCCCGCTGTTTTCATCTTATGAAGATACAATTTACCTTTTAGAGAAAACAAAAGCTCCGTTAGGTAGATTTAGCTTTTATAAATTCAAGCAAACTATTAACGGCCTCTTTTACACTCTTTGAGGTGAGTTTGTTTGCAAATTTTCCTAATAGAAACCGTTTTATAGGCGAATTGATTTTCCAATACGACTCAATTTTGAGCTCACAACTGTTGGAAGTCTTTGGTATAAAGGTGTAAAACTGGTGAAGGTCATCAAAAAAAGGATGACTATGCGTTAACTCTCCATAAATCAAGTGGTCGGGGTCGGCATCCTTAGTGACCGTTACAAAGTCCAAGTGTTTGCCATTGACCACGCAGGTATGCTCAGAACCTATTCGGGTCACCTCCAGCTCGTTATACTCCAATTTATCCACCCCTTTTTGCCAATAATGCCTATTCGCGTAATTGGTAATGTATTCCATAAGTTCTTCTGCAGGAACGGGAAAGGTCTCTTCTACTGTAATTTGAGGCAATCCTTGAAGCGATACGGATTTTGGTTGGACAAAGTTGTTCAGTTTTAATTCCGAAGGATCAATGACGGAATAAATATATTCCACATCCCTATCATCATAGGTATCCTGGCCCTGCCTAAAACGGTAAATCTTACTGGAGTAATATGGGGACAACATAATATCCAATGCCAAGGACCTGCTGATGAGCACGTAATTGTCACTATCTACCGAATTTTTTAACAATCTATGTGCTTTGATTACTTGTTCCCCAAAAGGTTTTCGATTTCCCTGGACCTCAATATGCTGAAGATTTCCGCTATGTGCAATAATTTTAAGCTGAAGGTTCGGTGCGGTTGCGCAGGCATTGCAGGGACAGATCCGATTTTTCTCCAACATCTTCAAATGACTATAAAAGGCTGTAAACATGCTCTCTATCTGGGCAAGAAGATTTTCTTGGGAGGGGATATCATTTTCCTTGTAAAAGAACAAAGCATCTCCTTCTATTTCGGCAAGTTTGAGATTTTGTGTATTAGCGTTGACCAAAACTTCCAGCAATTCGGATATAACATGCTGACTATGCTCTATTTCAGTAGTCTGGATAAACTTGGTATACCCGGAGATATCCGGAATGAACAGCAAGGATTTTGACATTTTTTGATTAAGATTATACCATTTGGTCTAGAAAACATCCCAAAACTTACCGTAAAACCATGTGAATTTATTCGTGCAATTCCTCCAGTAACCGTTTAAATCCCAAGGCAACCCCATTAGTCCAACCAAAGCCATCTTGGGTTTCATACTCCCCTCCACCTGATAAAAGGGAAAGATCCTCCACGTTATACTTTTCCATCATTTTGCCTGTGTCTTTATACACTTTCTCATTGAGATGCAACCATCGTTGCATGATCTCAATAGCTTCTTCCTCGTAATCGTAATTAAGTAGTCCATGCACCGCTATCCATTGCAAAGGAGCCCATCCATTGGGTGCATCCCATTGCTGACCGGAATGCTCCAAAGTGGTGACCAGTCCACCATCTTTCAAAAAAAGGCTCATGGTAACCTCCTTTACTTTCTGGGCTTGATGCTCTGTGGCCAAACCAAAATAGAGGGGAAAGAGACCCGCCAAAGTAAGATGGGGCATACTTTCGGAATCCACAACATTATAATCCATAAAGAAACCTTGTTCTTCATTCCATAAGTAATCCTGAATAAGTTTTTTTCTGCTGTTGGCCCTTAGCTCAAATTCCTTAACCAGTTCGGTATTATCATCCATTTGTGCAGCCCTAGCAACCAAGGTTTCAAGATAATAGAGCAGACAATTTAA
Source organism: Bacteroidota bacterium (assembly GCA_039196145.1). GTDB lineage: Bacteria > Bacteroidota > Bacteroidia > Flavobacteriales > Flavobacteriaceae > Flagellimonas. The sequence continues at coordinate 1,861 of JBCCUY010000070.1, read as the reverse complement.
ATCAACCGGAGCCAAGGAAGTGGTTTCAGTAGAGCTAAACTCGTCTTTATCTCCATACCAGCGGGAACTAAAGTCCCAACCGGAGGCTGCAGCAGCCCGAAGGTTTTTGTAGAGCTCCTGTTTTAAGGAATCTGTTTTGAGGTCACTTGCCAAATGCAGGTCTTCTTTGTAGGCCTCGGGTCTGGGTGTGGTGCCCCTATCCCAATACCGGTTGAGATACTGTCCATCGGCAACTGGCAACAAGTGATTCAGGATGTTATGCTCTGGATTGTTTTGCTCACCTTCCATCCAATATCGATATTCTTTAAGAAGTTGGGGTAGGTATTTGGCGGCCAAAGTCGAGTCTTTTCGTGCCAAAGCACCCACCATCAAACCATAAAAAGGTGGTTGGGACCTGGTATTGTAGTAATCCCGTGTACCATTTGGTATAAATCCAATGGAATCAATAAGAAAGCTAAAGTTATCCACCATATTTTTAGCCAAATCATCTCTATCGTCCACTAAAAGTCCCTCTAAGGTGAAATAACTGTCCCAATAATAGATTTCTTGAAAACGACCACCGGGAACTACATATTTGTATGGTAGTCCTATTCGAGAGGAATTGGCGACATACTCATCCGGGCCTCGGGTAAGTTTATTCCACATCAGGGTAATATGCTCGTACATGGTTTTGGTTGTGTCCGTCTCAAACTCCAAAGCCTTCATTGACCTATTCTCGAAGTTGTCATATACAAATTCTTGTAAATCAAAGTCTTCCGTGTCTTTTTGAGCCAAATACAACTTTTCAAGCTCCAAGAAATCCTTTTTCGGAACCAAATCCACAAACGCTTTGGAATCTTTGAATACCGGGGCCAATTGAACAGCCATGAACAAGTTGGTCTCATAAAGGGTTTTAGCTTCTTCAACCGGCTCTTCCCTGCAACAAGAGAACAACAGGATAATCGATAAAACAAAAGGAATAGTTCGGAATTTCATAAACAAAAAAATTACCTTATCAATGATTAGTGTTGAAAATAAGGAATAAATCCAATACACTAAAACAGTAATAAGGCAATTCTTGACGTGGGTTCGGTTGTATGTACTTTAAGTAGGTTATTCTTCCACCTCAATGGTATCTCTAACCATTTGAGTGTGGATTAGCGATTCTTCCTCCTCATCCCTAGGCACATTATAATCATCCGAGCTGTTACTGCAGCCAAGGGCAATCAGAGCAAAAAATCCCAATAGAAAACAAAGGCTGGTGGTTTTTCTCATCTTGTTAGGTTTTTATTCTATCCTAAAGTACTAATAACTAGCACTTAAAGCGCTAGTCATGTATAAATCGTATACGATTGTGTATATTTGGATATGCTGCAACCTCAGATACTCAGAAATCGAGTAAAGTCACATTTATTACTTCAAATACAAAATGGGGAATTAGAGGTTGGCAAAACTATAAACCTTGCTTCCCTTTCAAGAAAAATAGGCGTAAGTGTTACCCCAATACGGGAGGCCTTGAGCCAATTGGAACAATCCAGAATAATATCCGCAGTCCCAAATCGTGGATTTGTAGTCACTCAATTAAGTCGAGAAGAAGCTAAAAACCTTTATGAAACCATAGCCCAATTGGAAATTATGGCGTTAGAAAGTTCCAGTTTCTCAGAAAATGACATTTCAGCATTAAGAAAAAGGCAACTGGATCTTCAGCAAGCACATACACCACATGGTAGGTTGCAGGCCCGGCTGCAATTCCATGACCTTTTGGTACGCAACTGTCAAAATACCGTTTTGCTACAAATCCTCGAGGAACTCAAGACCAGGCTTCTATTCTATGAACAAGGTTTTGGAAGCGATTCGACCTTTTATGAGAATGTTGATAACC
>JBCCUY010000069.1:0-12039 GCA_039196145.1 Bacteroidota bacterium | reverse complement strand
GGTTTGAAAATACCATTTAGGCCCATCTACACTTTAGAACCTGATCTATAACCTTAAACAGAGTAGTGATTTTTTATGAAAGAAATTCCAGGTTAAATCAAATCACTACTTTGGATTTCGCATGAGGTTCTCCAGTAACGGAAACTATCACAATTTAATCTTAAGATTTGGTTGGCCTAGTAATGAGACACTTTGAATTCCGACCTAAAACGCAAACCCAGTATGAAGATGATAAAGATTGCACTATCAGCTCTTTTGCTTATCGCAACAACAAGCTGTCAGACCAAGACAAAAAACACTAGTACCACTCAAGTAGTCACCCAGGAGGCTGTTAAGGAAGTAATTGCCGACCCGGTTGACCTCCAAAACTACGAGACGGCCTACTTTGCCAGCGGATGTTTTTGGTGTGTTGAGGCTATTTTTGAAAGTGTTAAGGGAGTTGCGGAAGTGTATTCTGGATATTCAGGCGGTCCTGAAAAAAATCCCACCTATGAACAAGTGGCCTACGGAAGAACCAGGCACGCGGAAGCCGTGGAGGTCTACTACGATCCCAAGGTCATCTCGTTTACCCAATTGGTTCAAGTATTTTTTGGTTCCCATGACCCTACTTCCTTAAATCGACAAGGGCCGGATAGAGGTGCCCAATACCGTTCCATAGCTTTTTACAAAAATGAAGAAGAGAAAAAAATCATAACGGACTACGTGGCCTTGTTGGAGTCCAAAGGTGTCTATGGACGTCCCATTGTAACCCAGGTGAAGGAATTTGAAACCTTTTATAAGGCAGAGCCGTATCATCAGGACTATGAAAAACGAAATCCCAACAATTCTTACATAAGAAATGTTTCTATTCCTAGACTGAACAGGTTTAAGGAGAATTTCAAATCGTATCTAAAGGAGGAAGCCCATTAAACGGTAGAATCCAATATCTGGGCCAGGAAGGTACTTGTAGCGTAGGTTGGTTATGGGAAAAAGGCGTATCTATTCCTTCAGCACCACCTCACTATACTTGGAGTTGATGTTAATGGCTTTGTCCGTTTTGTTGCTGATATGATAACCTTTGTGCACATTGGTGTGGTAATTTTTTGATGAACCAATGGCCAACACCTTTGGATACTCAAAATCAGAGGTGGTCTCATTCACATAGATGGAAAAGGGTACTGATGGAATTTTAAAGTCCACTTCACCATTTTCCACGGTGATATCGATATTGGAAAACCCATCGGCCACAGAATTGATTTGAAGCGCTCCAAGATTATTGGTCACAAAGACTTTGTCTTCCAAGCGATCTATGGTCACCTGGGATGAAACCGAGTTCAACCGTAACTCCTTCACCTCCCTTAAGTCTACCCTATCCGAATAATCCGTTTTTAATTGGCCATAATTCCATTTTTGCACCACTACGGGGGAATAAGACGCCCTAATGTTTGTCCTATCCCCATCTATGGTTGAGGCCAGCAAGCTTGCATACGACAAGCTTGCATTTAGATTTTTAGTGTTGGCAGCCAATTTTACCTCCCCGTGCCTAACGTTCATTTTTAGTTTGACCGACTTGGGCATTTTAATCTTGATTCGCTTTTTGACCTTATACTGCTTTTGCTCCCCATCCGAAGAAAAATAGAAAATATTGGAATCGTCATCGCTATGAATGGTAAAGCTTCTTGTAGTTGTATGCGTACGTCTTAATTCGTCTCTTTTTTCACGCATCTCGGCCCGGGCTTCTTCCCTAGCCTCTCTAGCTTCCTCCCTTACGACCCTGGCCTGCTCACGGGCTTCCTCTCGCTGCTTCCTAAGTTCATCCCTTTGCTGCAATAGCTCTGCACGTTCCTGCTCCCTTTCTTTGGACCGCTGTTCCATTTTTCTCCCCCAATCCTCTATTTTTTTCTGATAATTCTTATCAAAATTCTTATCAAAGTCCTTCTTCCATTCCTTTAGATATTTATCACCATCTTTCTTATAGGCATCGTAGTCAAACTCCGTAAATGGAATTGGAGGTAACGGAGGTAACTCCGGGATGACCATAACTTCGGGCAATTCGGGAATCTCCAATTCTTCAAAAAGAGGTTCAATTGCTGGCATTTCTGGCACCACAAACTGAAAATCGCCTGGATGGGAACCTGCTGCAAAAACCCCAAAATTAGCGCTCCCGGTCCTAACTTGAATTTCCTTGCTGTTCCCTAGAATCTTTACCACATCCTTTTCAAAGAAATCATTGGCCTCTTCATCTGTGGCACCCTCAAGTTCAACTACCGCCGTGATTTCAACCTCGTTCTTTGCCCATGTTTCAAATTCGATATCAGCATGACTTGTGTCAATATTCAACACCGTTTGGTCATTTACATTGAACGTTTCCGTGTAGGTCTTGGTCTTTTCCTGCGCCTGGCCAACGAATACAGCCAGAACAAGTGGAACGACATTACATAATATTAGATGATTCCTGTTCATTTTTTGATGATTTTAATTGATTTAACTTAGTTTTCAGCTTCTGCAAGAGTTGCAGCCGAAGCTGTAGATTTTTTATCAGGGCATTAATGGTCTGGTCATTTGGTCCAATTTGATTGAGTTCTTCATTCAAAAGGGTATATTCTGCATTCAATTCGGATAATTTGTCCAGATATCCATCTATAAGCGTCTTATTGTCCCCATCAAACTCCAACCCTGAAAGTTCAAGATTGATATTGGTCACATAGTAGTTCTCAATTTTCTTTAGGTCAGGGGACAAATCACCCAAGGAAATTGTTGGGACTTCCGCGTTTTCCTTTTCCACAATCTGCGTTTCTGAATCCAATCTAATTCCATTTTCCAAAGAACTGATATAAATTCCCAATCCTAGCACTAACACAATGACAGCGGCTACCTTAAGCCAGAAAAAGTTATTTATGGTTTTCTTTTTTCCTCCTACGGGGAGCTCGTCTTCCAGCCTATCCATAAACCGCTGCTCATGGCCGCGTTTCATTTCGATTTGTTGTTTTTTGCGTTCTTCCGCGAACATTTTTCTAAGATCCTGTGCCATACGTCATTTTTTTAAGCATCTCCTTTAATTGTGTCTTGCCCCTAAGCAAACGGGTTCTGGAGGCAGTATCCGAAATCCCTAGGATTTGTGAAATCTCGCCGTGGTCATAACCTTCAACAAGGTATAGCTGGACCACATACCTATACTTCTCGGCCAGGGTTTCTATTGCTTCCCTTACCGTTTCCAACGCTATTCCATCCTCCACGGTCCAATCATCATCTTCCGCAACCTGTAGGTGACTATCTTTAAATTCAACCATTTTCTGGTTTTTCGATTTTAAAAAATCAATGCTACGGTTAACCACAATCCGTTTTAACCATGCGCCAAAGGTGACCTCCCCCCTGAACTGGTGAATTCGCTGAAAGGCCTTTATAAAAGATTCTTGCAGCACATCTTCCGCATCATCTGGGTCCTTCACAAAACGTAGGGCCACCCCATACATACCATCGCAATATTGGTGGTACAGCTCCATTTGGGCCTTGCGGTTATTGGACTTGCATTGTTCTACCAGTTCAATTTGAAACATGGTGGGTTTCAGTTTGGTGTTTTAGTTGTTGTAATAAAGACGGGGGAAAAATACCGTCGTTGCAAAATAGATCGGTTTTAAGGCATTTTAACAAAAATAAAGGTGTTTTGGCTTTAACAAGATTTCTAAATTGCAATAACAACCCCAGCTAAACACACGCATCAAGTTTAAACTTTTTACCTTAGCATTAAATCACCTATTTACCAGCAGTGCCGAACAAGAAGAAGACCTCGGAGCATACCGTATCCAGAATAAAACAGTTGCGAAAGCAGGAGATTTCTGTGGAGCAATTGACTGAAGGTATTTTTGCTGGGGATAAAACCTTCCTGTCCAAAGCCATCACCCTTTTGGAAAGTTCCAATCCCAACCATTTTGAAAAGGCCAATGCCATCATAGAAAAATGCCTGGCCCGAACCAATAGTAGCATACGTATCGGTATAACTGGGGTTCCTGGTGTAGGAAAGAGCTCTTTTATTGAAGTTTTTGGAAAAACACTCACGGCGCTTGGAAAAAAGGTGGCCGTGCTTACCGTAGATCCCACTAGTTCACTCAGTAAGGGCAGCATCCTGGGCGATAAGACAAGAATGGAAGGTCTTTCCAAGGATACCAATGCCTTTATCCGACCTTCGCCTTCTGGCGATTCCCTAGGCGGGGTGGCCAGAAAGACCAGGGAAAGTATCATATTATGTGAAGCCGCTGGCTTTGATATCATTCTAGTGGAAACTGTTGGTGTCGGACAAAGTGAAACCGTAGTGCACAGCATGGTTGATTTTTTTCTATTGCTAAAATTATCAGGTGCTGGAGATGAACTTCAAGGTATAAAAAGGGGCATTATGGAAATGGCCGATGCCATTGCCATTAACAAGGCGGATGGCCATAATCTGGAGAAAGCCAAGTTGGCAGAAACTGAGTTTAGAAGGGCCCTACATCTATATCCTCCCAAAAAGAACGGTTGGACACCCAAAGTAATGCGCTGTTCAGCAATGGATAATACGGGCATACGCGAGATCTGGTCTATGATTCAGGATTTTGTAGAACGAACAAAGATCAATGACCATTTTAAAACCAACAGAAAAGAACAAAACAAGAATTGGTTTCTTCAGACTGTAGACCAACAATTGATGCATTTTTTCTATCAGAAAGATTCTTTTCAGGTCCATCAAAAGAAAATGCTAAAGGCCGTTGCAGATCACAAAATCTCTCCTTTTTATGCTGCCAAGACCTTATTGGATGCGCTAAAAAAAGAACTTAAATAAAAGGAGTAAATTTGCGCAGATTATAAGCCAATTCATGAGCACTGTTACCAATTCCCTTCTCTCCATAGTAGTTCCCCTTTATAATGAAGAAGACAATGTAGTTCTCCTGACCCAAAAAATCCATGAAAGCCTTGAAGGATATAACTATCAGATTGTCTATGTTGACGATTTTTCCAAGGACAACACCCGTAAAGTGGTTAAGAACATGGATGATGCCAAGGTGCACCTGATTGAACTCAAAAAGAACTATGGACAAAGTTTGGCCCTTGCTGCCGGAATAGATTATGCAGAGGGCGAGTATATCATTACCATGGATGGTGACCTGCAGAACGATCCTTCGGATATTCCAAAAATGTTGGAGGAAGCCATTAGCGGTGATTACGATGTGATAACGGGAATCCGGCAAAAAAGAAAGGATTCCTTGGTAAAAAAGATTCCCTCAAAAATTGCCAATTTTTTAGTTAGAAGAGTCACTAAACTAGACATCAAAGACAACGGATGTGCGCTCAAGGTCTTTACGAAGGACATTGCAAAAGGGTTGAACCTGTATGGGGAAATGCATCGGTTTATCACCTTATTGGCCCATTTAGAGGGTGCACAGATCAAACAGGTGCCAGTGAAGCATCATGCTCGTCATGCAGGTGTATCCAAATACGGTTTGGAGCGGGTTTTCAAAGTGGTGGCCGATATGATGCTTCTGTTGTTCATTAGAAAGTACTTTCAGAGGCCCATACACCTATTCGGAATTTTTGGGGTACTGCTGATCATTCTAGGTTTCTTTATCAATATCTATCTGCTTATTGTTAAACTTGGCCTTGGCGAGGATATAGGCAACAGACCCCTACTTATATTTGGAATGATGTTCATTTTAGGAGGAATTCAATTGTTTACTATTGGTATCGTAATGGAATTGCTCATTCGCACCTATTACGAATCTCAGCAGAAAAGACCTTATCGGGTCAAAAAAATAACCATAGGTGACGGAAAAGCTGCGTAAAAAGCTTCTAACGGCTTTAAAAATTGTAGTCAGTGTTGCCCTGATCTATTTTATTTTCACCAAAATAGATTTTAAGGAAGTTGTAGGTACCCTGAAGGATAGCAACCCGTCGTATCTACTCCTTGGAGTTTTGTTGGTTGCAGGCTCAAAAGCGATTGGTGCATTACGACTCAATCTTTACTTTCATCAAATTGGTGTGAAACTGACCCATCGAAGCAATTTCAAACTTTACTTGCTTGGAATGTTCTATAATTTGTTCTTACCCGGCGGTATAAGCGGAGATGCCTACAAAGGTTACGTTATACAAAAGAAATACAAGGCTGGGACCAAGAAAGTAGTTGCCGTGCTTTTTTTGGACCGACTTAGCGGACTACTTGCAATATTTGTTTACTGTTGTGTGCTCGCCATACTTTTGAATTATCAGCTATTTGAATCGTTCACATGGCTTATTTTGGGAGGTATTCCTTTGGCTATTTTTGTTTTTTGGTGGCTTGTTAAAAGATTCTTCCCCTATACGCTTCCCGTTTTCTGGAAATCCTTTGGCTATTCCCTATTGGTTCAAGGCACCCAAATGATCTGTATTCTTTGTATTCTTAAATCCCTATCCATTGCTTGGGGGATCTTCGAATATCTTTTTGTGTTTTTGATCTCTTCCATCGTATCTGTGATTCCTTTGACCATAGGGGGAATAGGCAGTAGGGAGGTTACATTCTTATATGGGGCCAAATGGTTGGGGCTGGATGCCAATACTTCCATAAGTATCAGCTTTATATTTTTTCTTATAACAGCCCTAGTTTCATTTTTTGGGATACTGTTTCACTTCAAAAAACCTGAATTGGAAGTGGGAAATTAATCCAATTGTACCAAATGCATTTTGTTGAGCTTTTTCTCCCTTGTATGTGGGTTAAGGAATTTGAGCTGTAATCGGGTTATTCTAAATTGGTCCACCGTTATCTGTTCATGCCAATGAAAACCAGAATTCAAAAGGGTCTCCAATTCCATATCATCCGCATAAATCCAAATACCGGCCTTACTCTCCAGTTCAGGCAACGAAATAATATTGACGGGGTTCCTATTGTAAAAATCAAGAGCCCAGGTATGACGGGTCGTAATCTTATAAATATCGTCCTTGGGAATGTCCAGTTCCTTCACCTTTTCTGCCATATTGGAGCCACCTTGATACTCCAACAACCTAGGGTAAAAATGCATGTTCAACACAGCATTCAACAATAGGGAACTGCACACTGATAGTGTTATGATTCTCATATAGTAGGCTTCCCGCTTCAAACAGAAATAGGTAATGATCCCCAAGCAGGCAATGAGCAGGACATAATAAAATCCCTTTTCAAACTTAAAAACGTGGAAGCACAGCAGAAGAACACCAATGAACACAATGCTCAGGATAAAATATTGGATGCCCAACAGAATCTTAATCATCTTTCGCTTGGAGTTCTTGTACAGATCATGGAGATATGAAGCAGATAGGATGGCGTAGAGCGGAATCAAAATATTCATATAATGGGGAAGCTTAAACTGGGCAAAGCTTATCAACAAAAACAGAATAGAAATTCCTCCAACGGTCAAAAATTCAAGCTTTGGGTTAAACGCAAAATTTGTTTTCCAAAATTCCCTTACCCGACACCAATAGGCAATCAAAGCCAAAACCGTCCACGGAAGAAAGACCCACAGAAAGGTGTGAAAAAAGAAAAAGAAATCGTTGCTGTTCTTACCCACTCCAGCTCCGCTCATCCGTTCAAAACTCTGCTCCCAGAAAATAAAGAAAATGCCACTTCGGCCATTTCTACCTCTAATCACCTTTTCCGGATGTAGATCAAACTGCAAATAATAAGCATATAACATGGGAGCAATCGTCAGTCCAAAAACAAGAATTGCCAACAAAAGCTTCCAGCTGAGCAAGCGCTGCCATTTTTTAGTATAGGACAAATGGCAAATCAATGAAACCCCAATAACAACCAAAGCAATCTGTCCTTTGGTGGAAAAGGCCATCCCGGCGCCAAATGCTCCAAGAAGAATATTCAGCAATCTGTCCTTTTCCACAAAAAGAGCCAACTGCCAAATGGCGAAAACGGAAAAGCCGGTCAATACAGCATCTGTACGGACATCTATTCCAGATAGGACAATGGTCTGCGCGGTTAAAAATATGAGAGCGGAAAATTTACCAACATCTTCATTATACAGGAGCTTACCAAGGCCATAACAGCTATATGCTCCAAGAAAAATGGTCAAAACACCCGGAATTCTATAAGCCCAATCGTGAATACCAAAAAGCTTGTAGGAGAAGGCCGCCAGCCAATAGTGCATATGCGGTTTATCAAGATATTCCTCGGTGCCCTTGATTAAGGTGAAGAAATCATTTTCCTGAACCATTCGCATAGCCATAACCGCAAATTGTGCCGAATCGTTCTCAAAAAGGGTCACGAATAGTCCGGCTAAGTATACCAAAACTATAAGGGCAAGCAAAAACCAATACCTGGTCGATGAAATCATGTACCCAATTTTTGAAAGGCAAATATAGTCAACTTGGAAAACACCCATCCGAAAAGGGCTCCCATGGTCATACCGGTAACTACATCCAATGGATAATGTACTCCTATGTAGATACGGCTGTATCCTATAATAAGCGCCCAAAATATTAGGAACATACCTATAAACGGGACTTTCTTTCTAAAAAGAAGCGTGAAGTACATTGCCGGGGCGAACGAATTGGCCGCATGGGCAGAAAAGTAACTGAATTTTCCTCCACAATAACTCTTTACCAAGCGCATGAGTTCGCTTATTTCAGCATCATGGCAAGGTCTCAATCGGCCAATACCATACTTAAAGAAGTTGGATAGCTGGTCCGTACAGGTAATGAGCAACGCAACCGCCACCAATACCACAAGGGTTCTTTTTGGGCCAAAATTTCGATATACCAGATACAACAAAAACAAGTAGAGGGGCGCCGAATTTCGGGTTCTGGTCATGAACATCCAAAATCCATCCCAAGTGGTTGTCCCCAAGCCATTGAGGTAGAGAAATAACTCCTTATCAAGTTCAACGAGCTGCTCCAGCATGTTATGAATCGTATCTAGCTACTTCCCTATCATAAAATGCCGTCGCCGCCTCAATTAAACTTTCTGCCTCCGTTGACAGCTCTTGCTCATCTTCCTTGGAAAATTCCTCGAGCCATTCCACCTCATCATTTTCCAAGTTGATGATGAAGCGAGGATATTCCGTATGTACGATAAAAATAGAACTTGGATAGTCGGTATTATCACCTAAAAGAAATTTGGGTAATTCCATTTATAGCAGTTTGTGTGTTGCTCTTAATTAGCTGTTAATTAACTTCTTGGTCAAATAATTGAATCGAATATACAACATTACGGCCGATGCGGTTAGCCCCAATAAAAGCCCCATCCAAATCCCTGAACTTTTGTACTCTGTATGGAGTCCAAAGTAATAGGAAACCGGAAAACCTATAAGCCAATAAGCAATGAAGGTAATCACTGTGGGTATCTTAACATCCTGCAGACCCCGTAAAGCTCCCAGAACCACAACTTGTATACCATCAGATATTTGAAAAAATGCGGCCACCAACAACAGTTTGGCCGCAATAACAATCACCTCTGTATTATCCATTTGGTTGGCCACATCATCCACATCCAAATAGATGGTAGGCAACCAATACCTGCCCAACAGGAACAGAGCCGCAAAGACCACATCCAGGTTCAAGGTGAGAAAAAATATGGACTGGGCGATTCGTCTTAACTCAGAAAAATTTTGCAATCCTTTCTGGTTGCCGACCCGGACCATGGCGGCCACACTAAGGCCCATCCCGACCATAAACGTCATGCTGCTTAAATTCAGTGCAATTTGGTTAGCTGCCTGGGCATTTTTACCTAAAACTCCACTTAACCATATAGCGGCAGTAAAAATGGCCACCTCAAAAAACATTTGTAGGGCCGATGGAAAACCGAGACTGATAATCTTGTTGATGACTTTCTTTTCTATGACCTTGAAGTTAAATCCAGTAACATAAGATTGAAACTTTTCTTTTCGCTTGAGCAGAAACCATATGTATCCCACCATAATAAATCGTGATGCCAAAGTGCCAATGGCAGCTCCTACAATACCAAGTTTTGGAAAGCCAAAAGAACCAAAAATCAGTAGGTAATTAATGACAATGTTCACCACATTTGCCAATACCGTAGCGTACATGGGATACTTGGTTTGGGAAAGTCCTTCGGAAAACTGCTTGAATGCCTGAAATATAATAAGGGGTACCAACGAAAATGCGACCAACTCCAAATAGGGAATGGCGAGTTCCACCACCTCAGCTGGTTGTTGCATGTAGTTTAACATGGGCTTGCACAACAGGATGATGCCAAACAACGAAAGACCCAACAAGGTGCACAACACCAAACCGTGTTTCAATGCCCGCTTTCCAGCAGCTTGATCTCCAGCACCATCCGCTTCTGCGACCAAGGGTGTAATAGCCGTGGAAAATCCAATTCCCAGGGACATAGCTATAAACACAAAACTGTTTCCCAGGGAAACCGCGGCCAGCTCGGCAGTTCCAAGTTGCCCAACCATGATATTATCCGCAAAGGCTACAAAAGTATGACCCAGCATGCCCAATATTACTGGATAGGCCAGTCTTAGATTGTATGCAAATTCTCTGGTGTAGTTGGAAAGCACATGCGCAAATTAGGAAGCCAAAGATACTGTTTACCGCGACCCTAAACGAACAGATTTTGGTTTTTAATTACTCTTGAAACGCCGTCTCAAGAATGGGTTGCATCTGTGGATAATCTTCGTCCATATCCCCATACATTTTTCGTTGTTTCAACAGCTCCTTTTTCATGCTTTGTATGACTGTTTCGTACTTCTCCTCATCCACGGCGTTATGAAGTTCCTTGGGGTCTTCCTGAAGATCATAAAATTCCCATTGTGGTGTAGTTGTCTCTTTTGAGGTCCCCTGTTTGCCCAGGTCCTGTCCATAGAAAAGGGCAAGCTTGTACCTGTGGTCTCGAATTCCAAAATGCGCCGGCCGATGGGGATGGTGTAACCAATATCTATAATACATACTTTGTCTCCATGCTGCAGGAGGGTTTCCTTCTAAGATTTCCCTAAAGCTTCTTCCTTGCATATAGTCAGGTCGCTCCAAACCAGCATAGTCCGCAATCAAAGGGGCAAAATCAATATTCAGGATAATATCATCTATGCGCTGACCTCCCTTTATCTTTTTAGGATACCGGATAACAAAAGGCATTCGAAGGGATTCCTCGTAAATCAATCGTTTGTCAAAAAAACCATGTTCTCCCAAGAAATAGCCTTGATCCGCTGTGTATACCACAATGGTGTTGTCCGCTATGCCCTCCGCTTCCAAATAATCCAAGAGCTTGCCTATATTATCATCAATGGCGGCGCCGCATCGCAGGAAGTCCTTCACCAACTTCTGGTAAATCTTTTTGCGTTTTTGAATACTGTCCAGACCATCCAGCGGATATGGTAGACCGGGATAACCGGTCCAAAACTTATCTGGGTTTTTTGTGGCCTCATCCCATCGTGCACCCAATCGTTCCAAAATCTGCCCTCCAAAGGTTCTTCCTGTGGTTTCCTTGCCCCAATCCAACAGGGATTCGGGTTCCGGCATTTCAATATCTTGGTACAGGTGTGCAAAACGTTCTGGATACTCAAAAGGTTCGTGCGTCGCCTTGAAGTTGCAGAACATTAAAAAGGGTTTATTTTCGTCCCGTTCTTCTAAGTGTGAAATGGTCAAATCCGTAATCACATCGGTAGAAAAGCCTTTATGTTCAGTTCCTTGTGTACCATCAAGGCCGTCCACCCAATTTTCCTTGGTTTTCATAACTGGGTCCCAATACAATCCCTGCCCTGGCAAGACATTGAAGTAATCAAATCCCTCCGGTTGGCCCACCAGGTGCCATTTTCCGATGATTGCCGTTTGGTACCCATTTTGACCAAGGGTCTTGGCAATGTTTGGATGTCCTTTCGGCAATGGCTCGCTCAAGGTATATACCAGGTTTTTATGGCTGTATTGACCCGTAAGGATGCTTCCCCTGCTTGGAGTGCAAATAGAATTGGTACAAAAAGCATTGTCCAGAACAGCGCCCTCTTGCGCCAATCGCTTTAAATTCCCATTTTGGGCATAGTCGGCCAAAATACCGCCATAAAGTCCCCAAGCTTGGGAAGTATGGTCATCTGAAAGGATGAAAAGAATGTTGGGTTG
>JBCCUY010000068.1:0-12151 GCA_039196145.1 Bacteroidota bacterium | reverse complement strand
CCAATGAGCAGGTTCAGGATTCTGTGAAAACGGGTGTTGATCTTGGTCGATTGATTTTGGAAAACCCCAATAGTATCATTGCAAAGTATTCGTACGACCCCAAGACGGACCGGTATATCTATACCGAAAGCGTTGGGGGTTTTGATATTACCCATCCTATTATTCTAACTCCTGAGCAATACTTTGATTTGGTGCAAAAGGAGCAGATGAAGGCTTATTTCCATAAAAAAATCGATGCTTTCAGTGGGAAAAAGGAAGGTAGCGAAGAAGCCCGTAAGAACCTGTTGCCCAATTTCTATGTGAACAGCAATTTCTTTGAATCCATTTTTGGGGGAAACACCATTGAGGTAATTCCTCAAGGTTCTGTGGCCATGGACTTGGGCGTGTTATGGCAAAAAAATGATAATCCAGCGCTTTCGCCTAGAAACCGGACCAATTTGTCTTTCGATTTTGACCAAAGGATAAGTTTAAGCCTTTTGGGTAAGGTTGGAGAACGCCTTCAGGTCACCGCCAACTATGATACGGAAGCGACTTTTGATTTTCAAAATCTTGTAAAGCTGGATTATACCCCGACGGAAGATGATATACTTAAAAAGATAGAAATCGGTAATGTAAACATGCCGTTAAATAGCTCGCTTATTACAGGTGCGCAAAGTCTTTTCGGGGTAAAAACACAATTGCAGTTTGGTAGAACCACGGTTACCGCAGTATTCTCTGAACAACGTTCGCAAAATAATACTGTTGTGGCACAAGGAGGTGGGACTTTGAACGAATTCTCTTTGACCGCCCTTGATTACGATGAGGATAAACATTTCTTCCTCGCCCAATACTTTAGGGACAACTACGATCAAGCTCTGGAGAACTATCCCTTTATTCGAAGTCAGGTGCAGATAACCCGACTGGAAGTTTGGGTGACCAATCGAAACCAACAGACCTTGAATGTTCGAAATGTTGTAGCAATCCAAGATTTAGGGGAAGCGGAATTGGGTCAGAATGGAAATCCCAAAACCAGAATTGGTATTGCAGGGGGAGCGCCTGCCGGTTTCTTTAATGTCTTTGGTACCGATGTACCTCCACAAAATGAGGCAAATGACTTTGACCCCGGTTTGATTGGAACTGGTGCGTTGACCCAGTCCATCAGGGATATAGCAACTGTGGAACAAGGCTTCAATATTCCTGGATATACCGTAAACCAAGGGTTTGATTATGCGATTCTGGAAAATGCCCGAAAATTGGAACAGGGTCGCGACTATCAATTCGATTCACAATTGGGGTATATTTCCTTGAACCAAAGATTAAGCAATGACGAAGTGTTGGGGGTGGCCTTCCAGTACACTATTGGGGATGAGGTTTTCCAAGTAGGGGAATTTGCCAATGGGGGAGTGGACGCTACCACGGTTTCTGGTGGAGTGAATCCCATTATTGAGAACAACACCTTGATTTTGAAATTGCTGAAAAGTAATATTACCAATGTGGATGACCCTATCTGGGATTTGATGATGAAAAACATCTATGCCACGGGAGCTTTTCAGCTGAGCCAGGAAGATTTTAAACTTAACATTTTATACTCCGACCCTACACCACGAAACTATATTACGCCTGTTGATCCCAATGCGGGTTGGCCAGTAGGTCTGGAAGAACGAATTCTAATCGATGTCTTTAATCTAGACCGTTTGAACATTTATAATGACGTGCAACCCGGCGGGGACGGTTTCTTCGACTATGTGCCGGGCATTACTGTGGATACCCAGTCGGGGCGTATTATTTTCACGAAAGTTGAACCCTTTGGGGAATTCTTGTTTGGGGAATTGGGAGGCGGAACCTATGATGTGGAAAACGATCAGGGATACAACGTAAACCAGCAGCGCTATGTGTTCCGAAACATGTATGCCAAGACCAAAGCGGCCTCGTTGCAGGATGCGGAAAAGAACCGTTTCCAAATCAAAGGTCGCTATAAATCACAAGGAAATAATGGTATTCCGATCGGTGCATTCAATGTGCCAAGAGGTTCGGTTAGGGTTACCGCTGGCGGGAGACAGCTACAAGAAGGTATCGACTACACCGTGAATTATCAGGCAGGAACCGTGCAGATTTTGGACCCAAGTTTGGCGGCCTCCAATACACCCATCAACATTTCCGTGGAAAACAATGCGGTTTTTGGTCAGCAGACGAGGAGATTTACTGGAATCAATGTGGAGCACCAGTTCAACGAGAATTTTGTCTTGGGAGGAACCGTTCTGAATCTGAATGAAAGACCTTTGACCCAGAAATCCAACTTTGGGGTGGAGCCAGTGAACAACACAATTTTTGGTTTAAATGGAAACTTCAGTACCGAGATTCCATTTTTGACCCGATTGGCAAACAAGCTCCCCAATATAGATACGGATGTGCCCTCCAACCTTTCCATACGCGGTGAAGTGGCCTTCTTAAAACCGAATTCACCCAAAAACGCCGATTTTGAAGGGGAAACCACCACCTATTTAGATGATTTTGAAGGTGCCCAGGCCCTAATCGATATCCGTTCAAGTTTAGGATGGACCCTGGCCAGCCCCCCTGTGGAGTTTTTGGAAGACCGAACAGATATTGATGTGGGATATGAGAGAGCTAAAATGTCATGGTATACCATCGACCCTATTTTTTATACCAATCAAAGACCTTCTGGATTATCGGATAACGATATCTCCTTGAACACCACTCGACGGGTATTCATTAATGAAGTGTTCACCGAAACGGATATTGCCCAAGGGCAGACTCAGGTGCAGGGAACTCTGGATTTAGTGTATTATCCCAATGAAAAAGGACCTTACAACGCAAACCCAAATTTTGGAGCCGAGACCCCCCAAGATAAATGGGCAGGGATTATGCGTCCTTTGAGCAGTACAAATTTTGAGCAATCCAATGTGGAGTTTGTCCAGTTTTGGGTATTGGACCCCTATATTGATGGGCAAACCACGGATGCCAACGCTGGAGAGTTAGTGCTGAATCTAGGGAACATTTCGGAGGATATTCTGAAAGATGGTCGGAAGCAATATGAAAATGGCCTACCGGCAAGTACAAACAATGAGATTCCTAGGACCACTATTTGGGGTCAGGTACCCTCCACACAATCCCTGGTATATGCATTTGATGCCGATGAGGGCAATAGGACCCTTCAGGATGTTGGGTTTGATGGATTGGATGATGCTGGTGAGCAGGCTATCTATAATGGCCCGGCGGAAGACCCTGCTTTGGACAACTATCAGTACTATCTGAATCGTGAGGGAAGTATTTTGGAGCGTTATTTCGATTTCAACAACCCAGATGGAAACTCTCCTGTCGCCGTGACGAACACCAATAGAGGTTCCACCACCTTACCGGATGTTGAGGATATTGACCGTGACCTAACCATGAATACGGTAAATAGCTATTATGAATATCGTATTCAAATAAGACCGAATACGAATATCAATGATCAATATGTAACAGATATTAGGGAAGGCTTGACCCAAACCCTGCCCAATGGAACGCAATTGAATCGAAGATGGATTCAATACAAAATTCCATTGAGCGACTTCACTGAAGCGGTAGGTGGAATTACGGATTTCAGGTCCATTAGTTTTATGCGGATGTACATGACCGGTTTTACGGACGATGTAGTACTTCGTTTCGCAACCTTGGATTTGGTGCGAGGGGATTGGCGTACCTATACCAATTCGTTGGAGCCGGATGTGGACAACGACCCTTCGGATGATGGCACTGTAACGGATGTGAATACGGTAAATATCGAGGAAAATTTTGGACGGCAGCCTATACCGTATGTACTGCCCCCGGGAGTGGTTCGGGAACAACTGAACAATAACAACACGATTATCCGCCAAAACGAGCAATCCTTGTCTTTTGTGGTGGAAAACTTGGAATCCCAAGATTCTAGAGGGGTCTTTAAAAATGTGAATATTGATGTGCGGCAATACGAGCGTATCAAAATGTTCATGCACGCTGAAAAAATCCTGAATGGCGACTATTCTGACGACGACACCCCATTGGTTGGTTTCCTTAGGATAGGAACGGATTTCTCGGAAAATTTCTATCAGATTGAATTACCCCTGCAATTCACGTCCTTTAATGTGACTTCTCCAGAGGAGATTTGGCCTGATGTCAACCAGATAGATATCGCACTTAGCGATTTGAACAAAGTAAAATCCAGAGGTATTGCGGAGCAAACCTTGGATCAAATCAATTATTATGAAATTGTCAATGGCGAAGCGGTTCCCGTGGACGAGTTTGCCCCTCGCACTCTCGGGACGCTTCGTATTGGTATTAGTGGTAATCCATCCTTGGGGAGTATCCGGGGGATGATGGTTGGGATCAAGAATATAGATGACCTCCCGGCTAGGGGTGAGGTATGGTTCAATGAGCTTAGACTTGCCGGGTTGGATAATAACGGAGGTTGGGCCGCCATAGCTGCCTTGGACGCCAATATGGCCGATTTCGCCAACATAACCGCGACAGGCAGCAGAAGTACCTCGGGCTTTGGCTCCATTGATCAGATGCCTAATGAACGTTCACGAGAGGATGCCATATCCTATGATGTAGTGACCAATGTGAATGTAGGGCAGTTGCTGCCAAAAAAATGGGGTATTCAACTGCCGTTCAATTACGGAATTTCGGAAACCTTGATCACTCCAGAATTTGACCCTGTTTACGACGATTTGAAACTGGACGACCGAATTGCGGCCGCTACTACCGCTGAAGATGCGGAAACGATAAAAAGACAGGCGGAGGACTATACCAAACGGACCAGTATCAACCTTATCGGGGTAAGGAAAAACAGAGGAGAGGAAGCTAAGGAAAACTTCTTTGATGTTGAAAATTTCACCTTCAACTATTCTTACAACGAAACCAACCATAGGGATTTTGAGGTAGCTGACCTTAGAGATCAAAATGTTACTACGGGCTTTGTGTACAATCACAATTTTAAGCCGGCAACAATAGCGCCCTTCGCTAAAAAAGATTCCCTGTTTACGGGAAGATATTGGCAATGGTTAAAAGAATTGAATTTTAATCCCTTGCCTACCAGTTTATCGGTCAATGCAAATTACAACCGCTCTTTTAACCAACAACGATTTAGGGATGTACTGGAACCCGGGGTGGATGCCTTGGAACTACCCTTGCTACAGCAACGTAATTACTTGTTTAATTGGCAATATGCCCTGAACTATAGTATTTCGAAGTCGCTCCGTTTGAACCTTACCGCTTCAAACAACAACATTGTCCGCAATTATTTTAATCTGGATGACGACCCAGATTCAGGGATTAATGAAGCCTTGGATCTCTGGGATGGTTTCTTCGATATTGGGGAACCCAATAGGCACCAGCAGAGCATGCAGCTCAACTATGAATTGCCGTTCAGTAAGTTTCCGTTCCTGAATTTCATTAATTCACAATATACCTACACCAGTAATTTTGACTGGCAGCGGGGTGGGGATGCCTTGTTGGAAGTGGCAGGGGAGAACATCAATACGGTCCAAAATGCGGGTACCCATAACCTCACTGCGAATATGAGCATGCAGCGTTTGTACGACTTTTTGGGACTTAAGAAAAGGGACGGCAAGGTTACTGCGGTACAGGCCCAACAACGTCGTAGGGACAAAGCTGGAAACCCTGCTTCTGGGGACACGGAGGAAAAACCACCTAAGAAAACAAGTAAAACATTCAATACCGTTGTGGATATATTGACCATGGTTAAGCGCGTCAACGTGAACTACAGCAGAAATAGCGGTACGGTCTTGCCGGGGTATACCCAGTCCATAGGGTTTATCGGGACAACAAGGCCTACTTTGGGATTTGTCTTTGGGAGCCAATCCGATGTCCGTTTTGAGGCGGCCCGAAATGGATGGTTGACCACCTTCCCCGAGTTCAACTCCCAATACCTAAGAAATACCAACAGGCAGCTTAATATAACTGCCACTGCACAACCTACCCAAGATCTTACCATAGATTTTACGGCTGACCGGCAATTATCCCGGAGTTCCCAGGAAAACTACAGTCCAGAAGAATGGATCAACAACAACGATGGCCTAATCAATGAACTGGGGAATTTTAGTATCTCAACTATGATGATCGGTACGGTGTTCAACAAGAGCGATGAATTTGATTCCAAGACTTTTGAACAATTCAAGGAAAACAGGATTACCATTGCCAACCGATTGGTGTCGGACCGAGGGCAAAGTCCAGGTACTTTGGATGAGGATGGGTTCCCGGAACGCTATGGAAAAACACAACAAGAAGTGTTGTTGCCGGCATTCTTTGCGGCCTATACGGGTCAGGATGTCAATCGGGTAAATTTGGATGCATTCCGCGAGATTCCAATTCCCAACTGGAACATCAAGTATACCGGTCTTATGAAAAACAGATGGTTCAAGAAGAAATTCAAGCGTTTCTCTTTAAGCCATGGGTATAGGGCTGCGTATAGCATCAACTCCTTCCAGACCAATTTGGAACGTGAAAACGGGATTTTCGACCCAGAGAATGACGATTTCCTTCCAGAGCAGATTATCAATAATGTGGTATTGACGGACCAGTTCAATCCATTGGTCAGAGTCGATTTTTAGATGAAAAACTCCTTTAGCTTCTTGGCTGAGGTTCGCACCGATAGGACTTTATCCCTCAGTTTCGATAACAACCTTTTGACGGAGATCAATGGAAAAGAATACACGCTTGGACTAGGGTACAGATTCAAGGATGTAAAATTTGTGACCAATATTGGTGGTGAGCGTACCCGTTTGAAGGGAGATTTAAACCTTAAGGCCGATCTATCGCTTCGGGACAACATCACCATCATACGAAACCTGGATATAGACAATAACCAGATTACATCTGGACAGAAACTGGTTTCAG
Source organism: Bacteroidota bacterium (assembly GCA_039196145.1). Taxonomy (GTDB): domain Bacteria; phylum Bacteroidota; class Bacteroidia; order Flavobacteriales; family Flavobacteriaceae; genus Flagellimonas. The sequence continues at coordinate 5,275 of JBCCUY010000068.1, read as the reverse complement.
CCAAGTTTACTGCGGATTATGCCTTGAGCAAGAGCCTGAACGCACTGTTCTTCTATGATCATTCGTTCTCCAAGTTTGCTGTGTCAACCGCATTTCCGCAGACTACCATCAACACCGGATTTACCATTCGCTACAATTTTGGAAACTAAGAAAAGGCATAGCAACCTCTTATTTTGGACCTAAGTTTTTTTGTTGCAAAGTTTACTTGAAAAGCTATGGGTGATCCGTTACATTTGTTACCTGACTAAAACAAATTTGGACCATGAACATACCATCAGAATTAAAGTACACCAAGGATCACGAATGGATCAAGATTGACGGGGACATTGCCACCGTTGGAATTACTGATTTTGCCCAGGGCGAGTTGGGTGATATCGTTTATGTTGAAGTGGAAACCGTAGATGAAACCTTGGAAAAAGAGGAGGTTTTTGGTACTGTGGAAGCCGTGAAGACGGTTTCCGACCTTTTTTTACCGCTAAGTGGTGAAATCGTGGAGTTCAATGAAGCCCTGGAAGATGAGCCGGAAAAGGTAAACTCCGATCCCTATGGTGATGGCTGGATGATCAAGATCAAGATCAGCGATGCCTCTGAAGTCGAAGGTCTGATGAGCGACGCCGATTACAAAGCATTGATTGGTGCTTAAAAGAAATAGATACACCTTATTGTTCATAAGCTGGGTTTTGTTCTTAACAACGCTCAGCTTATTTTCTTTTTCGGATTTGGATACCGGTACGGTACGTATTCCGTATGCGGACAAGATTACCCATTTTGGATTTTACTCCATTTTTGTGGTATTGGCGGCTATGGTATTTCGGGAAAGGACCCAGGGCAAAATACCATTAAAAAGAGCCCTGATATGGGCATTCCTTGCCGCTGTTTTTTATGGTATGCTTATTGAGGGATTACAGCATACGGTCACCGAGGACCGGATGGCCGAATGGAGTGATGTTTTGGCCAATACCATTGGGGCATTTGCAGGAGTTCTCCTAATTAAATGGTATTTTTCCAAAGAAAGGCCGTTAAAATGGAAATTTTAATTGTTTATTTCATCAATTAATAATTAAATTAGCAAACACTAAAATCAGAACGATGGAACTAAAAAAGAATCCAAAAGCAGATGTAGGAAAAAACAGTTCGCTCTATTTTGTGATAGGGTTGGCCGCTGTTTTGGGGTTGGTTTATGGAGCCATGGAGTGGAAAAAATACGACAAGACCAACGATTATGATATCTCAATGAACGTTGAGGATCAGTTGGACGAAGAGGTGCCGATGACCGAACAGATTAAGACACCACCACCTCCACCGCCACCAGCTGCACCGGAAGTTATCGAGGTTGTTGAAGATGAGGAAGAAGTTGAAGAAACCGTAATTGAGTCCACGGAAACCAGCCAGGAAGAAGAGGTGATGGAAGTTGAAGAGGTTGAGGTTGAGGAAGTGGAAGAAGATATTTCGGTTCCATTTGCCGTAATTGAAGACGTACCGGTTTTCCCTGGTTGTGAGGGATCCAGCAATAAAAAACAATGTTTCCAGGATATGATGCAGAAGCACATCCGTAAAAACTTCCGTTACCCAGAGATTGCCCAAGAAATGGGTGTTCAAGGTAGGGTTAACGTAATTTTCGTTATCCAGAAGGATGGAAGTATTGGAAACATCAGAATGCGTGGACCGGACAAAAATTTGGAGAAAGAAGCTTTGCGTATAATCCAAAAGCTTCCAAAAATGACTCCTGGTAAGCAAAGGGGTAGGGCGGTGAAGGTGCCTTTCAGTATTCCAATTACCTTTAAGCTCCAGTAACATAAGATTTACGATTCCTGTTGAGGCAGGAATGAAAAAGCCCTGATGGCAACGTCAGGGCTTTTTTTGTGCTTAAGCGAAGGGTACTATGCATGATAATAACGCTCGTTGCTGATTTTTCCGTCTTTCCATTGTGTACGGACAACCTGTTCAAATCTGTGGTCCGTGCCATCATCAGTGGTGAACTCCATAACAGCCTCATAAAAAGTGGTATCTCCTTTTACTGCAGGACCGCTGGTTACTTTGTAATCATAGAATGCCGTAACCGTATCCAACAATTTCTTTTCTTCTGCCAAGCAGAAATCCTTGCCAACTTTGGCAGGATTGTTTCCCTCAAAAAGTTGGACATCATCGGCTAGGTAGTTTTCCATGGCCTCAATGAATTTGCCTTCGGCCAATAGTGCGGTAACCTCGTTTGCTTTTGCCAGTAATTCTTGTTCTTGTATTGTAGTTTCCATAATAGAAATTTTAAGATGTTAATGAATGGAAACAAAAGTAGCGGTGCGCTGTGCCTTCTTGTTTGTTCATCTTTCCCGATGACTGTTATGGATTTCCCTAATACACCAGAATGCTGGTTTTTTGTTTACTTTGGATGGTCAAAAGATGTAATCTTGCCGTCACTAGGGGACCCGGCTTTTAAAGTTCAAGCTCAAGTTTAAAACGCAATTTCAACGGTCTTGGTTCTTGAGTCTTTGGTCCTGATTCTTGGTTCACCAAATATCAGATTTCACACTTCTGACCTCTGATTTCTGAATCTGGACAATTCACTTTTCCGTCAGACTACGATAAACCGCCTCCCGCATTCGTTCCCCGTTAATATAACCGTTTCCGTGGGTGGCATCGTACTTTTCCAGTAGGGCAGTATTAGTTTTTACCTGCTCCAAGGTTTTTCCCGCATCCACTTCCTTTTGGATTATGTTTCTAATGTCTTCTAGCATCGCCAAAAAGCCTTGCAGTTCCGTTTTGTTGGACGGTCGCCCGTGGCCCGGAATGATCTTGGTTTCCTCATCGATCACCATCAGTGCATTTTTGCTGGCTTTAATATAACCGTCAATACTACCACCACTATTAATATCGATATAAGGATAGCGTCCTGCAAAATAGGTATCGCCCATATGTAGTACATTTTCAGTCATAAAAAACACCTGGGTATCCCCATCGGTATGGGCATTGTGCACATGCATCAAAAGAATGGTCTCGTCGCCTTCGTAAAAGGTCATTCCTTCGGAATGGGTAATCTCCGGCAGACTCTTTTCATAATCGGTTTGACTCATTTTTTGCTCCGAAACACTTTTTTGACCGCGTTCCTGAAGTCTTGTCCTGACCCGATCCTGGGCGACGATTGTGGTTTCGTTGGAATTAAAATTGGCATTTCCACCGGTGTGGTCACCATGCATATGGGTGTTCACCAAATAGGAAATAGGCTTGTCCGTCAGGGTCGAAATTGTGGTTTTGATCTTATCGCTCAAAGGCGCAAATTGGTCATCCACCATAAATACCTTATCAGAACCTATGTAAACGCCAATATTTCCCCCTCGGCCAGTGAGCATATAGACTTTTGAACTTAGGGTGTCCACGGTTATGGTGACATCTTCCATTTGGGCCTGTGCCAAAAGCGGAAATAAGAGAAGCGCGGCTAAAAGTTTTTGCATGATGGTGGTTTTGAGTATTGTTACCTAAGCTTGGACGTTGCGTCCTTTCAAAAATAACACAAAGACCGTCAATAGGTTGGAAAAGATGAAGGTCGGCGTTATCTTTGCCGCCAATAAAAATGTGGATGAAATCTGCCGTAGGTTCTGTTAAAACAACATCCTTATCCTTGATTTTTACCGATTTTAAGGAAATCACCAAGGCCAAACTGGCCGTTAGTGTGGTGTTCTCATCCATTGCAGGTTATTTTCTCGGTGCCTACCAGATAGATTTGGTCTCCGTTTTGCTCTTGGCCTTTGGAGGTTACTGCATGGTGGGGGCGTCCAACGCCTATAACCAAGTCATAGAAAAAGACCTGGACGCTTTGATGAAGCGGACCCGCAACAGGCCTATCCCTTCGGGGCGAATGTCCGTAAAAACAGCGATGGCCATTGCTATTGTTATGACCATCCTTGGCGTGGTGGCCCTATACATTTTGAGCCCAAAAACGGCCATGTTCGGGGCTATATCCATTTTTTTGTATACTAGTGCCTACACACCTTTGAAGACCAAAACACCACTTTCTGTGTTTGTGGGGGCATTTCCCGGTGCCATTCCCTTTATGTTGGGTTGGGTGGCAGCGACAAACGACTTTGGGATAGAGCCCGGTACTTTGTTCATGATCCAGTTTTTTTGGCAGTTCCCACATTTCTGGGCCTTGGGCTGGATGCTAGATGAGGATTACAAAAGAGGTGGATTTAAAATGTTGCCGACCGGAAAGAAGGATACGGGTACAGCACTTCAGATCATTCTATACACCATTTGGATGATCGTCATTTCCGTAATGCCTGCTTTTGGCTTTACGGGAAGATTGCATTTGTCCTTACCTGCTGCTGCCGTTGTGTTGTTGGCAGGCTTGGTCATGTTGGTGTTTGCATTCAAACTATACGAAAAAAAGGATAATGTGGCCGCAAGGAGATTGATGCTGGCCAGTGTTACCTACATTTCATTGATACAGATTGTTTACGTAATAGATAAGTTTATTGGTTAGGAATATGGATTTGACCGAAGTGGATATTGAAGTAAAGAACAGGCGCGCCAAGAAGATGATGCTTTGGTTCGGAATTGTGAGCCTGATCATGGGGTTTGCCGGATGGACAAGTGCCTATATTGTAAGTTCCAAACGGGAAGATTGGATCAGCGATTTGGATTTGCCCCAGGCTTTTTTAGTGAGTACAGCCATCATAATCATAAGTAGTTTCACTTACTTTTTTGCGAAACAGGCGGTGGCCAGAAATGAACAGAAAAGGGCGACCATGCTATTGCTGCTGACCTTGGCTTTGGGGATTGCCTTTATTGTGGTGCAGTTTGTAGGCTTTTCACAAATGTTGGACAATGGCTATTATTTTACGGGCCCCACGAGCAACATAAAAATGTCCTATGTGTTTTTGATTGCGGCGGTACATATTGTCCACGTGGTGGCGGGGCTTATTTCCTTGCTCACGGTATTGGTACAGCAGCTCAGGGGCAAATATCTACCCGGAAATATGTTGGGTATGGAATTGGGTGCCACATTCTGGCATTTCTTGGATATTTTATGGGTATACCTCATACTTTTCATGTATTTCGTGAAATAAATTTTTATTGAAGTAGTTTTCATTGCACTTTGTCTTTTTCAATACGGCAAAAGATGTATTTTTGCTAAAGTTTTATTAAAACGACCTTTTATATGGATACAACGGTGACTACCGGTACTGAAGAAAGCGTTTGGGGAGGCGGAAATCAGCCACTGAACGCTAGCTATGGAAAAATGATGATGTGGTTTTTTATTGTCTCGGATGCCTTGACCTTT
>JBCCUY010000067.1:0-12263 GCA_039196145.1 Bacteroidota bacterium | reverse complement strand
GACCAAGTAGGTTACATATCACCGTACACCCAAAAACAAAAAACCCCGTAAACATTGATGCTGACGAGGTTTTTAAAGTACCTTGGGTGGGAATCGAACCCACACTCCCGAAAGAACTGGATTTTGAATCCAGCGCGTCTACCAATTCCGCCACCAAGGCTTAAATAGTATCCCATTCCTAAAATGGGACTGCAAAGCTAAAAAATTATTTCATTTACAACCAAAAATACCTCGAATTATCCTTTAGCAACCCGAATTAATTTTTAAATTTGCACCTCTTTTGAAAAAAAGAACATTAATAATCTAGTCGACAAGAGATTACAATGCCTTACCAAGTTCCTGAACCCAAAATTTTTGCCTGTACCCAGAGTACCGCGCTTGGAGAAAAGATAGCCGCATCCTATGGTGCCGACTTGGGAAAGGTGCATTTTTCCAGATATAGTGACGGGGAATTCCAGCCATCGTTCGAAGAATCCATTCGCGGGGCACGAATTTTTATCATCGGTTCCACCAATCCCAGTTCGGAGAACCTCATGGAAATGCTATTGATGCTGGATGCCGCCAAAAGAGCCTCCGCCAGACATATCACCGCGGTAATGCCCTATTTTGGATGGGCCAGACAGGACAGAAAAGACAAACCTCGAGTTCCCATAGCAGCCAAGTTGATTGCAAAGATGCTCGAAACCGCAGGCGCAACCCGTATTATTACCATGGACCTGCATGCGGACCAAATCCAAGGGTTCTTTGAAAAACCAGTGGACCATCTCTTTGCGTCCACCTTGTTTTTGCCCTATTTAAAGGACTTGAATCTTGACAATCTGTGCATAGCATCTCCCGATATGGGCGGATCTAAAAGAGCATATGCCTATTCCAAAGCTTTGGAAAGTCATGTAGTGATTTGTTACAAGCAAAGAGCAAAAGCCAATGTAATTTCCCATATGGAACTGATTGGGGACGTTAAGGGTAAAAATGTGGTCTTGGTAGATGATATGGTGGATACCGCCGGTACTCTGACCAAAGCAGCCGACCTCATGATGGAGCGGGGAGCATTGAGCGTTAGAGCTATTACCACGCATGGATTGCTATCTGGGAATGCATATGAGAAAATTGAAAATTCAAAGTTGACGGAATTAATTGTTACCGATTCCATTCCCGTTGACTCGACTAAAGAAAAAATAAAGGTATTGAGTTGCGCTAACCTTTTTGCAGACGTCATGCAAAGGGTACACCACAACACATCCATATCATCGAAATTTTTAATGTAGCCTTCGATTGCGTTCAGTTTTCAGACCGAGCAACTCGAAAAATGATTAAGAAAAAATTAAATTTTATATAGATAACAGAAGTTATGAAGTCAATTACTATCAAAGGATCTCAAAGAGAAAGCGTGGGCAAGGTCTCTACCAAAGCCTTACGTAATGCTGGAAAGGTCCCTTGCGTGTTGTACGGAGGGGATAAGCCATTGCACTTTTCAGCAGATGAATTAGCGTTCAAAAAGTTGGTGTACACTCCAAACGCTCACACGGCTGTGATTGAGTTGGAAGACGGACAAAAGTTTGACGCTGTATTGCAGGACATCCAATTTCATCCTGTAACCGACAAAATCCTACATGTGGATTTCTATCAGTTGTTCAAGGACAAGCCAGTTACCATGAACATTCCTATTCGCCTTGAAGGTAACTCACATGGGGTACGAAACGGTGGACGGTTGTTGTTCAGAAAAAGAAAGCTATCTATTAAGGCTTTGCCAGATTTGCTTCCTGATTTCATTACCGTTGATATTTCCAAACTAAGGATTGGTGGAACAATTCCCGTGGAAACACTGTTAAACGATGATTATACTATTCTTCATCCTGACAGTACCGCTGTTGTACAGGTGAAAGCTTCCAGAACATCTGTGGATGATGAAGAGGAAGAAGAAGAGCTTGAAGAAGGTGCGGAAGGTGCAGAAGGCGCAACTGCTGAAGGAGCTACTGAGGCCCCAGCTGCAGAAGCAACAGAATAGTTTTCTTCTCCCTATAGAACAGAGCATCCCCAGCTACCTTACGCGGTAATTGGGGATGCTTTCTTATTTTTACACGAAAGCAACCTCTTTTGATCATATCTTTTTTTAAAAACCTTTTTGGTGCAGATAAGCCCTTTTTACAAAAAAGTGATTCCATGAAAAATTTTCTTATCGTTGGATTAGGCAACATTGGAAGTGAATACGAAGAGACCCGACACAACATCGGTTTCAAAGTCTTGGATTTTCTTTCAGAACAGGAAAATTTCAAATTTGAAAGTGCCAAATTGGGAGCAATTGGCACCTTCAAACACAAAGGGCGAAGTATCTTATGTTTAAAACCATCCACCTATATGAACTTGAGCGGGAAGGCAGTCAAATATTGGATAGAAAAGGAGAAAATTTCCTTGGAAAATACCTTGGTAATTACAGATGACATTAACCTTCCATTTGGTACTATTCGATTAAAGACCAAAGGAAGTGATGGAGGCCACAATGGCTTGAAGGATATCCAAAACACCCTTCAAACAAGCCAATACCCTAGATTTAGATTTGGGGTGGGAGCCGAGTTCAGCAAGGGACGCCAGGTTGAATATGTATTGGGCAAATGGGGTGATGAGGAGGTCAAAACCCTTCCAGAAAGATTGGAAAAATCTGCGGATTTAATCCGTTCCTATATTTTCGCAGGTGCGAAGAACACTATGGATACGTTCAACGGAACCTAGTTAAAACACCCTGAATTCAAAAATTCCGGAATCGGAGGTGTTTCCCTCCGCATCCTTAGTTAGGACTTGCCAATAGTAAATAGTGCTAGCCGACACGCTCACGGCAACCTCGGCGGTTTCCCCATCTACAGTAGCTATGGAGCTAGGCGGGTTCTGATCAGAAAAGAAAACCTCAAAACCTGTAATATCATCTTCCACATCGGCCCCCTGCCATTCCAAAACAACCTCTCCGGAACCACTCATTTGAACAGTAGATCCCGAAATCGGATGGGTCAATTGAGCGGGAAAAGGAGCATAGGTAGTTTGTGAGCCCGCATTGTAAAACAGCCAGGTATCACTGGTAGCAATCTGGTCTGAATTGGAGTTCATTGAATTCACTGACCAAGAAAATGGAGTGCCTTTTTCTATGGACAAACTAGCAGAGGTTGATGCCGTTGAAATGGTCTGGGGAATATTTGTATCCAGATTCACAACGTTCAAAGTGTAGCTATCCGTGTTTTCAGAAGCCTGCCACTGAAAAGTAACCTGACTTAATGTTGCATTGACACTAACCCCAGTAGTACATTCTGAATTTTGATCAGGAAACACCAAAGCGGCCCCTTCAGGTACCGGTGGTGGGTCATCATTTCCCCCGCAGGAAGCAAGTAAGCCCATTAAGGTAATCGTACAGAATAACCGTTTCATTCTTTCATCATTTTAAAGACTTTACTCATGGTGCCCGTTTTGACATTTACATAATACGTTCCCCGAGCCAAAGGAGATACATCCAGCTCAAGGTCATTTCCATTAACCTGTTGCCGTTCTGATCGTACAAGCTGTCCGTTGGAAGAAAATACTTGTACCATGACCCCTCCCCTATAACCGTTAAGAAAGATGTTGGCATTTTGACCAACAGCATTGGGATACAAAATAGGCTTTGATGCCACAAAGAATGACTTTTCAAAGACCCCCTGGCAGGGAAGTCCCGTAAAAACGCGAACCACATTCACCCCATCAACTAAATCCAATTGAATCTTATTTTCAGTGGTCTGTGTCACCAAGCCATTTAATTCGACATTATATAGACTTCCCCCCAACATTGTCAACTCAACTACTTGGGCATCCAATGCCGCAAGCACAGTTAAAAGTTCAGGTTCTGCAATTTCCACAGAGAAACAAGTTTCCTCATAGTTGATGTTCCCATCAGTGCCCGATATACATATACTGTATGTCCCCGATCCTAAGTTTTGAAAAGTATGGGAACTTCCAAAGTCCATATTTTGGGTGGTTCCCCCTCCATCCAGTACGGCAGAATACGTTACCGAGCTATCGATTCCTGTAACAGTAATGGCGCCATCATTGTTATTTCTACAACTTTCACTTTGGATTTCGACGGTGAAGTTATCAGCCGGAAATCTATTGATGGGACATCCGCTCGTATCCACCTCTACGCCTTTTGGGGTACCCAAACACAAATCGTCGCCGTCATCAAAAACTCCATCCTCGTCCTCATCCGGTCTAAATGCCCCTTCGGCACAAATTTCCATCGAAAAAGCTACTAAAGACCCGCCATCTCCGGCGGCCGTATCACGTATCTCCAAGGTCCATTCTCCAAATAGGGATTCCCCATTGAATGAAGAAAGAGAGCCCAGAGGTTGCACCGTACCGGAAATAGCCGGATTTCCACCGCAGGTAATTTCTGAACCATCATCATCAAAAATAGCATTGATATTATTCAGCTCTCCACAACTATTCGCAATTAGCGCTACTTTGGTCCCCGCAGGAGAAACGAGACTCACAATGAGGTCTCCCAAATAGGTGTGGTTCAATTCCAAATTAATGTTGATATCAGACACCACCAAGTCTTCAAAGAACTGTTTGGTGGTAGAGACCACCGGTGTCCCCACGGCGGGTATTACCAAGGGCAATCCGTTAACCTCAAAGTTTTTACAATCCACCTGAATAGTGGTAAAACTAAAAGGAGTACCAAAAGTACCAGAGCCACAATCATTATTTGGGCGCACTCTCCAAAAATATTCCGTTTCCGGTGTCAGCCCATTAGGCCTGAAAAAATTAAAAGGTGTACTGGCCGAATCAATGATATTAGTAAATCCAGCATCTGTGGCAACTTCAATATCATATGAGGAGAAAAGAGCGTTGGCTTCCCATTTTAACTCTGGATTAACCGAAGTGTTGGTCTGCGCATCTGTTGGTGATGAAAGTACCACATCCGAAAAACCTCCATCCTTGACCACAAGTGTCAGCGGCACATTTTTGGTAATTGATGCTGAAGTGGCAGTAACCGTTATGTCGTATGCTCCAGGGGTCACACCATTGGTATTGGAAATCGTAAGCTGGATATTGGTATCGTTGGCACTTGCCTCTGTGAGCGCAAAAACTCCGGTCAACCCCACAGGAAGGTTTGCAGAAAAAGTTGCGGTTTCACTAAACCCTGAAAAGGTTTGATATATGAAGGGGATAACAATATCATCTGGCTGACAAAGTTCAAAGGAAAGGTCCTGGAAACTCAAGACCATTTGTGATTCCTGAATGGTAAAATTGGAGGAGTTCACTGCAAAGAAAACATTATCACTTGCCTTGATCATAATTCTGGCCTGTGTTGTCGCATTCCCTGGAATCAACACCTCTTCACTTCCATCATTTAAGGTGTCATCTGCCAAAACAATCGGAAAAGTAAGGCCTCCATCTGTAGAAAGCATGATATCCACCGACTCCGCATCAACTGGAAGGATATTGGTATTGGCCACATCCCAGGTAATGGCTTGGGTGGAGCCCGCTTCATACACCTCATTGGAAGTTTGGGAAGTCACCAGAAATGGCCCAGCAGCGTTAACAACTTGCACATCCAGCACATCAGACACCACCTGCCCACCTCCCGCAGCATTGTCCCTAACCGTAAAGGCAAAGCTTAGATTTCGTTCTATATTGGAAACTGTTTCCCAGGCATCACCTTCTTCCGGATTGACCTGCGTCAGTTCTCCTTGAACTACCCTGGAAAGTTGCGGAAAGTACCTTACCGGATCTGTAGTGGGGGGCAATGATCTAAAATTGGCCCCACTCGGATTGTCTGGCCCAAAGGTGCTTGTAGTAACAACTCCGTTGTCTATCTGTTCCCATGTATAGGTGAGCACATCGCCCACATCGCTGTCCGTTGCAATGCCCCCCAACACGAAAGCTGTTCCTTTTGGAATCACATAGTCTCCAACCGGTGTTAGAACAGGTGGGTTATTTACCAGACCTGTTTCTTGAGCACAGGAAACGGATTGTAGGTAAGTGGAAACTTGTTGAATACTATAAAAGTGAAAGTAGTCGCTCCCATTGGGCGCCACATTGTTTCCTGGAACAATTCCTGCATATCCCATAATTGTGGTACCACTTGCGGGTTCGGCCTGCACTCCGGTTCCTTCCAACTCAAAAGACCAAGTGTGGTTTGCCCCAAATTGATGCCCCAACTCATGTCCTACAAAATCCAAATCAAAAACATCGCCTTCCGGATTAAATGCGGCCGAAAAGGCGCTTCCTTTTCGATTATCCGAACAGACAGAGCCAATAAAGCCTGCATTCCCGTTATCCTGTCCCTGACCCACTTTGTGAAACAAGTGTCCAACATCATAATTTTCCTCACCGATGGTAGTGGTCAGCGTATTTTGAACCTCTGCATTTAAGTTTCCATTATAGGGGTCGGTAATAGCATTGGTAAAAATAATCTGGTCATTGTTGGGAATCAACTCCAAGGTTACACCCAAATCAGTCTCGAACACCTCATTGACCCGGGTCAAGGTGGTATTAATGGCGGCCAAGGCATCCGCAACCGTACCTCCATGATGGGAAGTATATTCCCCACTGGCAGAGACCGCAATTCTATACTTTCGTAACAACTGATCATCTACCAATGGTGTAATGGTCTTGGCAATTGTTTTTCCCAAATTTGTCGTCTTGCACAGAAAACTCTCTTTGTCGGAAGCACTGCCCTTCTGGTATACCACATAGGTATCTTCGGCATTAGCGAGTTTTTCGATAAATGAGGTCTTTTGATCGGTCAAATCCACAATCATCCCATCAAGACCCTTTCCAGAACTACTTAATTTCACCTTATACCTCCCATCCGAACTCATTCCAGTAAAGGATCTGATGTCGGGATATTTCTTTGCCAAATCTGGATGAAAAACCGGGGTTTCTTCAAGAACAAACTCCAACATCTCCGACTTACCCTTAGGTAGGTAAACCTTCCTTTTTTGTCCTTTGGATGCATTTTGCGGAACAAGGTCCTCTAGTATCTTGTGTTTGTCCAAGGTAAGTACGGCCTGGGCCTTGTCCATATCTTTGAGGGAAGCACTTTTGAAGGAAGCCCTTACGGGAACCATTTTCCAATATCCTTGTTGACCGTAGGTTGAAAAGCAGGCAAAAAATATGGATATTGATAAAACAAGATGTAATTTAGCTTTCATACGAAAAGGGGCGTCGGTCAATTTCAAAAATAAGCCTTTTTTATTTCTTTACTAGGTGGAAACAATCCAGGGTATTTCTAAGTTTAAAGATGCATCGTTTCAGACTGCAGTGACCATTGGCACGTTTGATGGAGTGCACATAGGTCACCGTAAAATATTGAAACGTCTCATAAATAATGCCAAAGCTGAAGGACTAAAATCGGCGGTACTCACTTTTTTTCCGCATCCAAGAATGGTCTTGCAAAAGGATACGGATATAAAACTCCTTAACACCTTGGAAGAAAAGGTACAGATTCTGGAAAGTATGGGGTTGGATTACCTTATTGTGCATCCTTTCACCATGGAATTTTCCAGGCTTTCCGCAACGGATTTTGTTAGGGATATTTTGGTGAACAACCTTAGGACCAAGAAAATCATAATTGGGTACGACCATCGGTTTGGACGAAACCGAAATGCCAACATTCAGGATTTGATTGCTTTTGGAAACACTTGGGATTTTGAGGTTGAGGAAATTCCTGTCCAGGAAATAGACGAGGTCTCAGTAAGCTCCACCAAGATTAGGAACGCATTATTGGAAGGAGATGTTGCCACCGCCAACACCTACCTCGATTATCCTTATATGCTTACAGGAAGCATTAAAAAAGGTAAGGGACTTGGTAAACAATTTGGCTTTCCCACTGCCAACCTTCACCTGGGGGAATCCTTTAAACTTGTTCCCAAAAATGGGGTCTATGTGGTAAAAAGCGTTTTGGGCGAAAGGGAATGCTTTGGAATGATGAACATTGGCTATAATCCTACCGTAAAGGGAACCCAAAAAAGCATTGAGGTCAATTTTTTTGAATTCGAGGGAGATCTATACGACCAACGAATACAGGTACAGCTGTTGCACAGAATTCGGGACGAACATAAATTCGATTCTGTTGAAGACTTACAGGAACAACTAAAAAAAGACAAGAAAACTTCGTTAACACTAATTTCCAAATCAGGTGATCAACCAATTTCTCTTTAAAAGAATAGACAACGCACAACTCATAGTTTTCCGGGTATTTTACGGGTTGTTGGTAAGTGCCGAATGCTATGGTGCCATCGCCACCGGTTGGGTGCGAAGAACCTTGATTGAACCTAAGTTCACCTTTTCCTTTATTGGTTTTGAGTGGTTACAGCCCTTACCGGGAAATGGGATGTACATTTACTTTGCCATCATGGGTACCCTAGGAGTATTGATCACCTTGGGATATCGATATCGGTTAAGTGCCTTCGCCTTTGCCATAATGTGGACTGGGGTCTATCTCATGCAAAAGACGTCCTATAACAACCATTATTACCTATTGATGCTCTTGGGTTATATCATGGCTCTGTTTCCAGCAAGCCGGGATTTTTCACTGGATGCAAAGCACAATCCCAATTTCCGTTCGCAGAGTATGCCCAATTGGATTCGTTGGACGATAATTTTACAATTGTTCATTGTCTACACCTATGCCTCCGTAGCCAAACTTTATGGAGACTGGTTAGATTTCAGTATTATTGAAATCTTGATGAAATCAAAAAAAGACTATTGGCTCATTGGCGAACTTTTGCAGGAAAAATGGGTGCACAAGATCATCGCATTTTTTGGGATTTTCTATGATTTACTGATTGTTCCAGCCTTACTGTGGAAACCTAGTCGAAAAATAGCTCTGGCGCTTTCGGTTTTCTTCCATCTGTTCAACAGTATTGTGTTTCAGATTGGTATTTTCCCCTATTTGTCCTTGGCATTTATCGTATTCTTTTTCCCTCCCCAAACCATTAGAAATATCTTCTTGAAAATCAAGACGGTTTCAATCAACGCTTCACCTATAATCCCCAAGCATAAAAACATTATCCTTTATGGACTTGGAGCTTATTTTATCATTCAGGTATTGCTCCCACTTCGTCATCACATCTTCCAAGATGATGTGCTCTGGACAGAAGAAGGCCATAGACTTAGCTGGAGAATGATGCTTCGCAGTAGATCTGGTCTAGTCACCTTTAAAGTGTTGAACAAGGATACAGGCAAAGGAAGCCATATCAACTTGGAGGACTACCTCACCAAAAAACAACGCCGTAAAGTTGCGTGTTATCCCGATTTCCTTTGGCAATTTGCCCAACATCTTAAAAAAGAATATGCCGCCAAAGGTGAGGATATCCAGGTATTTGCCAGTAGTAAAGTTCGGGTGAACAACTCAAAGTACAGCGAATTTATCGACCCTACGGTAGATTTGGCCAACATCCCTTGGAAGCATTTTGCCCATAATGAATGGATCAAACCTTCTCCACTGGAATAATAGTTGGGCAGCTGTGCGGATTGACTTAAATTTGCGGCTCAAAACAAGGCCATGCTTCAATTACAGCACATCAGGGAAAACAAAAATGCAATCATTGATGCCCTAAAAAAACGCAGTTTGGATGCCGAACCCATGCTATCTGCAATTTTGGAGCTCGATGAGAAAAGACGAGGCTTACAAACCGAGCTAGATGCAACCTTGGCCGAATCCAATAAGCTTTCCAAGGAAATTGGAATGCTTTTTAAATCTGGAAAGGCATCAGAGGCCAATGCCCTGAAAGAACAAACTGCTGGACTAAAAGAGGCCTCCAAGCAATTGGGTGAGGACTTAAATGCAGCCGCCACGGCACTGGAAGAGCAATTGTACCAAGTGCCCAATGTACCGCATGAATCCGTTCCGGCAGGCGCCTCGGATGAGGACAACGAAGAGATCTTCAGAGAGGGTGATATTCCAAAACTCGTCGAGGGAGCATTGCCCCATTGGGAACTCGCCAAAAAGTACGATATCATTGACTTTGAGCTTGGGGTAAAGGTTACCGGAGCTGGTTTCCCCGTTTACAAGGGAAAAGGGGCCCGTCTACAGCGCGCACTTATTTCCTACTTTCTCGATAAAAATACAGAAGCAGGTTATACCGAAGTGCAACCTCCACACATGGTCAATGAAGCCTCCGGCTATGGCACGGGTCAATTGCCGGACAAAGAAGGTCAGATGTACCATGTGCAGGCCGATGATCTGTACCTGATTCCAACTGCAGAAGTACCTATTACCAACTTGCACAGGGGCGATATGCTTTCTCCAAGAGATCTACCCATAAAGTATACGGGGTACACCCCATGTTTTAGAAGGGAGGCAGGGAGTTATGGCGCACATGTGCGAGGACTTAATAGGCTACACCAGTTTGATAAGGTTGAATTGGTGCGGATAGAACGTCCCGAAGCATCCTATGCTGCATTGGATGAAATGACCGAACATGTAAAAACAATCTTAAGGGAATTGAAATTGCCTTACCGTGTTTTGCGTCTCTGTGGAGGAGATTTGGGCTTCACCTCCGCCCTAACCTATGATTTTGAGGTTTTTTCCACCGCCCAGGACCGCTGGCTGGAAATCAGTTCTGTTTCCAACTTTGAAACCTTTCAGGCCAATCGCCTAAAACTTCGTTATAAGGATGAGAACGACAAACGTCAGCTGGCGCACACACTAAATGGCAGTTCATTGGCACTGCCTAGGGTACTTGCTGGAATCTTGGAGAATTACCAGACCAAGGATGGCATTAAAATTCCTGAAGTCTTGGTTCCCTATTGCGGATTTGATCGAATCGAATAGGTGTCTGGTCCAATTAATTTAGAATCACTTAACAGGTTTCGGCATTTTTCTACGTTATATTTGAAATAAAAGCCCGTATTGCGATTCTTTTTACTTCTTGGTTTTTGTCTGGCCACCCTATCTTTCACATTTGCCCAGGAGGACTTTCTGGCGAAACAATATTTTAACGATGGTGATTATGAAAAAGCAGTGGTTTTTTATGAAAAACTAGTGCAAAAGAACCCAAGGCGCACAGATTATTCCGAGGGCTTGGTAGCTTGCTACCAGCAGCTGGAGCGATATTCTGATGTAGAGACCTTTTTATTGCAAAAGCTTGAGGACACTTATGCATTTCCTACATTTTTCATAGAACTGGGGTACAACTACACCTTACAGGATCAACCCGAAAAGGCTACGGGTTATTACCAAAAGGCCATCCAAAAAATTGAAGAGAACCCCAACTTTGGTTATAGCATTGGGTATCGATTTCAAAAATATGCCCTATTGGACCAGGCAATATTGGCCTATACCAAGGCAATGACACTTAAACCTGAACTTAATTACGACTTTCAACTTGCCCGGATTTATGGGGAACAGGGGGATATTGAGAAAATGTACCAGTCCTATCTTAATCTCATCTACGAAGGTCGTACCTCACGCTCCAATGTACTGAGAAATATAGATGACTTTATCTCGGATGACCCCGTGAACGCAAACAACATACTTTTGCGAAAAGTATTGTTGAAAAATGCGCAAAAGAACCCAGACATACTTTGGAATGAGCTGTTAAGCTGGCTTTTTATCCAACAAAAACAATATAATAGTGCCTTTGGCCAGGAAAAGGCCATATATAAACGTACAGAACAAGCCTCCTTGGACAGAATGGAAAATTTGGGACAGGCTGCCCTTGAGAACAAAGATTTTGAAAGTGCCGTTACAATTTTCAATTACATTGTTGATGAAAGTACCAACCCATTGGATAAGCTCAATGCCGAATTACACCTAATCGATATTGAACTGGAGGAGGTCAACAAGAAAACACTTCAAACAGTCGACAAAAAGTTTCAAGAGCTAATTGTGGAATACGGTAATGAAAGTCGCACTTTGCAACTTCAGATTGCCTATGCCAATTTTCTAACCTTTAAATTGGAAAACCCTACCCAAGGCATTACTATGCTCAAGGAGAGTTTGGAGCTACCCTTGGGTCGAATGGCCAAAGCTTATGTGAAATTGGCGTTGGGCGATATTTTGGTCTTTGATCAGAAATTCAATCAGGCCTTAATTTACTTTACCCAGGTCCAAAAAAGTCTTAAAAATGATATTTTGGCGCAAGACGCTCGGTTTAAAGTGGCGCAGACCAGTTTTTACAAAGGCGATTTTGACTGGGCCCTCACACAACTGAAAGTGCTACGGGGATCAACTTCCCAGCTTATTGCCAATGATGCCATGCAATTGAGTTTGTTGATTTCGGATAATTCCCTGG
>JBCCUY010000066.1:0-12285 GCA_039196145.1 Bacteroidota bacterium | reverse complement strand
AATCGGTTAAGCGGTCGAACCAAAATGCTTAAGCATAGAGTGAAATTGGATGCGGAGTATGAAACCATTCAACAAGTGGAGGCAAAATATTTGGATTCAGTTTTTATGGGTTTTCTGAAAATTCCCAAGAACCGATTTTATGACTTTATGTATTATTGCCAGGTTGATTCGAATTTTGAAAAGTTGAGTGAAGCAAGAGATGAGCTGGCCTTATGGCAGTTCCTTATCGATAAGAGCGAAATTTATAGAAGAGAAAATGATTTGGATTGATACTATCTTTGGCATGTGGTTTGTTCTATTAAATCAAATATCATCTTCTAGGAAATTTGAACCATATATTTTGTAACATAAACTGCATTTTCAAGTCTATTAAAGCATGATGAAATTGAAAAAATATAGAAGTTGGATCGGGCTTTTAGGCCTATTTTTTCTGTTTTCCTTTTCCACCGCACATAAATTTTATCTAAGCGTTACCAACGTGGCCTACTCCGAAAAAAGCGATACCTTTCAAATTACAAGTCGCATTTTTATCGATGACCTGGAAGAGGTGCTTAAGGAACGCTATGGTGTTGAGGCCAAGTTAGCAACTAATGACGAGGCGGAAATCGCAGACTTCTATATAGAAAAGTACTTTCGCTCTAAATTCACCATAGAGCTCAATGGCGAGCTGGCCCATTATACATTCTTGGGCAAGGAGTACAATAACGATATGACCATTTGCTATCTAGAAGTTGAAAAGGTGAACTTGCCCAACTTAAAATCAATATCCATCCAGAACGAAATCCTGACCGATCTTTTTGAAGAACAACAGAATATTGTTCATTTCAAGTGGAACGGAATCAAAAAGAGTTTTGTTTTGATCAAAGAGAATAATAAAGGAATGTTAAACTTGTAACTGACTTTTAACGGTTCGTTAAAAAAAAGTTATTTTTCACCGTATTAAAATCAATAAGAAAATGAACAAAATCAAGTATTGCTTTGCGTCCATCTTATTCCTTTTTGGTGCCTTGGCTATGGCACAGGAAGAAGGCGAAAGCAAAGAAGGGCGTGAGCCCGGTCATCTAAACCAAAGTAGGTTTAAACAGTTGTATGAGGAGTTTTCCACTCCCAACACCTATCGCTCCGCATCTGGAGCACCAGGTCCTGATTACTACCAGCAGCAGGCCGATTATAAAATGAATATAGAATTGGACGACAAGAATGCCAAGTTGCTCGGCGAAGAGACCGTTACCTATTACAACAACTCTCCAGACGATTTGGAGTTCCTTTGGGTGCAGTTGGACCAAAACGTTAGGGCAAAGAATTCTAAATCCCCACTTAGAAACGGAAGTGGTGTGAATATGGCCTACACAGCAGGAAATTTTACCTCCACCTATGTCTCGGAACCTTTTGATGGTGGATTTAACATTGAGTATGTAAAAGATGTCAGTGGTAAACCACTTTCCTATACCATCAACCAGACCATGATGCGCTTGAATATCCCCAAGCCCTTGAAAAGCGGAGAGCAAATCTCGTTTTCCATCAAGTGGTGGTACAATATAAATGACCACGTTAATGGAAGGGGGCGTTCAGGATACGAATACTTCCCAAAAGATGGCAATAGGGCCTATGTTATTGCACAGTTCTTTCCAAGAATGGCGGTGTATAGCGATGTTGAAGGTTGGCAAAATCATCAGTTTTGGGGAAGTGGCGAGTTTGCCCTTCCTTTTGGAAATTATGATGTAAGCATCACGGTACCCGCAGATCACGTGCTGGATGCGACAGGAGTGCTTCAAAATAGGGATGAGGTTTTTTCCAAGGATATGATGAAACGCTACAAAGCGGCCAAAAAATCATACGATAAACCTGTTGTGATTGTTACCCAAGAAGAAGCAACAGCTGCGGAACAAGGCTTTTCGGACAAGAAAAAGACCTGGAAATTCAAAGCCACCAATGTTAGGGATTATGGTTTTGCCACTTCCAGAAAATTTGTCTGGGATATGCAGGCCGTTAAGATTGGTGGAAAAGACGTTATGGCGGTATCTCTTTACCCTAAAGAAGGCAATCCTTTGTGGGAGGAGCAATCTACCAAAGCGGTAGTGCAGACATTAAAAACGTATTCCAAGCATACTTTCGATTATCCTTATCACAAGGCTATCTCAGTTCATGCCAAGAACCAGGGCATGGAGTATCCGATGATTTGCTGGAACTATGGTCGTCCTAACGAGGACGGTACGTATTCGGATAGAACTAAATATGGTATGATCAGTGTGATCATTCACGAAGTGGGCCATAACTTCTTCCCTATGATCGTAAACTCGGATGAGCGTCAGTGGGGATGGATGGATGAAGGCCTGGATACCTTTATGCAATACCTTACCGAGCAGGAGTTTGGGAAGAACTATCCAGAAGTAATCGCTCCCAATAACAAGTACCCTTCAAGAAGGGGAGAAGCGGCCAAAATTGTTCCGTATATGGCGGGTGACCAGAGTCATATCTCACCCATTATGTCAAATCCAGAAAATGTATATCAATTGGGGCCAAATGCTTACGGAAAGCCGGCAACAGCCCTTAATATCCTTAGGGAAACAGTTATGGGTGAAGAACTTTTTGATCATGCATTCAAGACTTATGCACAGCGCTGGAAGTTTAAGCACCCAACCCCTGAGGATTTCTTCCGGACTATGGAGGATGCATCTGCCGTGGATTTGGACTGGTTCTGGAGGTCTTGGTTCTACACTACCGATTATGTGGATATTGGCGTAAAGGGAGTTAAGAAATACTACGTGTCCAACAAGCCCACAAAGGAAATGGACGAGTACATGGAAGCACGAAACCTTACAGAGGCCGATTTGCCACCCCTTGTATATCTTGCGGAGGAGGACAGTGATGATTTTGTACCTGAGCTGAAAGGAAAATCCCCAACAGAAACTTCACAGAACCTAAGAGAGTTTATGATGGATAACCTAACAGCGGAAGAACGTGAGCAAGTAAAGGAGCCTAAATATTTTTATGAGGTTACTTTTGATAAACCAGGAGGAATTCCAATGCCTTTGATCGTAGAGTACACCTATGCCGATGGTAGCAAGGAAAACGTAACCTATCCTCCAGAAATATGGAGAAAGAATGATGCGGAGGTAAAAAGAGTGGTCACTTCCCAAAAGGAGTTAGTGGGTATCGTTATAGATCCCAAAGCGGAAACAGCAGACATTGATACTACAAACAATGCTTGGCCGATGAAGGAGGAGAAATCTGATTTTGACAAGTTCAAGCAAAATATAAAAGGATAGTTTTTTATCCCCTCAATTTGTTAAAAGCCCTGTGAAATCACGGGGCTTTTTTATTTTTCCCAAGAAGTTCTCATTATATTTGTTGCATGCATTTTCTCTTCATTAGCGGCGGCGAAATCTTTTTTATCCTCTTTATCGTGGTGATGGTATTTGGTGCGGATAAGATTCCTGGAATTGCCAAAGGGCTAGGTAAGGGAATGCGTCAACTTCGCGATGCTACGGATGATATTAAGCGTGAGATCCAAAAAAGTGCTGAAAGTCAAGGTATAGATACCGACTTTACCAAAGATATCCGCAAGGAACTGGATGAGGTCAAGAAAAATGTGGATGAAGTTACCGGGGCGGTCAAAAGAAGCACCAAGTAACGTCCCATGTTGGAAAAACTGCTTAAATGGGACCGAGATACCTTTATTTACCTGAATGGACTGGGCACGGAAAGCTATGATGCTTTTTGGTCCACAATTACCGAAATAACCACCTGGATTCCCTTGTTTCTTCTTTTTGCGGTATTGTTCTTTATTAAGTTTTCGGGTAGAACCGCGTTCTTTCAGGTTTTGGGAATGATAGCACTGGCAGGATTCATTACGCTGGCCACCCACCTCACTAAAATCTGGCTAAAGAGACCACGGCCATGTAATGAGGACGCCATCAATTCCTTTATCCGTATTCTAAAAACACCTACCGATTATAGTTTTTTCTCCGGCCATGCCTCAAGCTCCTTTGCCTTGGCCACCATGGCCTATTTATTACTTCGCAAAAGGGCAAACTGGGTATGGGCCTTCTTTCTTTGGCCTTCGCTATTTGCATATAGCCGAATTTATGTTGGGGTACATTACCCTCTGGATATTATTGTAGGCGCTGCGGTTGGGAGTCTTTCAGGGATACTTTTTTATCGGTTCTATCTAGCTACCGCACCCGACATAGGGTAAGACCATCACGTATGGGAAGCAAAACTGTTACTACTCGAGGATCATTTTTTAACTTCTCGTTGTAGGCCAATAAAGCGCCCGTAGCCTTGTCGGAAGGCACCAACGGTTCCACCACCTTTCCGGACCAAAGTACGTTGTCTGAAAGGATAATACTCCCCGGTCTGGTCTTGGTCAGCGCCGCTTCAAAATAGGCATTGTACTCTACTTTATGGGCATCTATAAAGACTAAATCGAACCGAACGTCCAGAGAAGGGATAATCTCCAGTGCGTCCCCGGTATGTTGCACTATTTGGTCCCCAAATCCACTTTTGTCAAAATAATGACGTTGCATGGCGTGTAGTTCCTCGTTCACTTCAATAGTGTGCAATTGCCCCCCAGGCCGAAGCCCTTCAGCAAGACAGATGGCTGAATAACCGGTATATGTGCCAATTTCCAGGATGTACTTGGGAGATATAATTTTGGACAACAAGCTCAACACCCTTCCTTGAAAATGTCCCGTAATCATCCTCGGCCGAACAACTTTGAGATGCGTCTCACGAGTCAACTCCGCTAAGATTTCAGGCTCGATTTCCGAATTTTCAGCGATATAGCGTTCCAAAAGCGGGGATAAAAAATGCATGACAAAATTTTCGCAAAAATAGAGAAAAGAAGTACATTGGATAATACGTTTACCACTTCAAATGACAACTATGGGAGATACTAATTTTATTGTCAGGGATGCCACAATGGAAGACTTGCCCCTTCTGCTCGATTTTGAACAGGAACTGATTAAGGCGGAGCGACCTTTTGATGTCACCATAAGCGAAGACCCTGTTAGCTATTACGATATCAAGGAAATGATAGGTGATGCTGATGCAAAGGTCATTGTTGTGGAAAGTGATGGGCAGTTGGTTTCCTCTGGCTACGCACTCAAAAAAAGGGCGCGGCACTACTTGGACCATGAGTACTTTGCCTATTTGGGTTTTATGTACACCGTACCTTCATTTAGAGGGAGAGGGCTAAATGCACTTATCGTTGGAGAACTTAAAATTTGGGCTCAAGCCATGGGTCTCAATGAAATGCGTCTTACGGTTTATGAGGATAACCAACCGGCCATACGGGCGTATGAAAAGGTGGGTTTTAAAAAGCATATCGTAGAAATGCGGGTGGAGTAACCCTAACTTTCTACGCGGGGGGTCGATATCGTTGCTTAAGGTATTGTGATGGGGTTAAGCCCTGGTATTTTTTGAATTGTTTGGTGAAGTAGGAGGCATCATTAAAACCGGAATTGTACATGACTTCAGCAATGACCGTGTTGTTTTCGTTAAAAAACTCAACAGCCTTAGAAATACGAAATTCGTTCACAAAATCCATGAATCGACGTTTGGTCATCTTTTTAAAAAATCTACAAAATGAATTTGGGGTCAGGGCCAATTGCGAAGAAATCACGGAAATGGAGATATTTTTTTGGTAGTGGTTGTTCACGTATTCAAAAATTTCCTCCAATCTGCCAATCTCATCCTTTCTGAATTCGCTAAGCGTAAGGGCATCGAACAACGGGGTGCAAACCCCGAACTTGGATAAAAAATCCAAAATATTGAGCAGATTAAGTAATTTCCCTTGATTGTCCAAGCGGTCAAATTGTTCGAATTGACCCCATAGCGACTTTTTGGTTGGGGTATCAAATACTAGGGCTTGTCTCGAGCTTTCAACCATCTTTTTGATACCGTTCAGTTCAGGAAAAACCTTCAATTTTTCCTCCAAAAACTCCTTCTTAAATTGGACCACCACCTCTAGGTTATCTGAGTAATCCTTGTTTCCAAAGTCGGCATGTGGAATATTTCCCCCTAGAAAAACAAGGGTGCCATCCGTGTAAGTATGTTTTTTCGACCCTATATTGAGGCATCCAGACCCATTTCGAACAAAGACCAGTTCAAATTCTGGATGTACATGCCAGCCCGTTGATTCACAGAAGGTGTTGTTATCGTAGGTTTCTACCTTGATGGATGAATTGGCGCCTACACTAATGGCTTCCAAAATCGGTTTCATGCCGTAAAATTACCAGTTTTGATTCTGTTTGACTACATGAAAGAATAAAATACACTAAAATTTGAATATTTTGTGTCATGTTTTCACATTAAGGTTGGGTTTCTTTGTGGTATGAAATCGCTTCAGCTTATTTTCTCAAATCCTAGATATTTTGCGCCAGCTTGGGTGTTCACAAGTCTTAATATTTGGTTCGGAACCTGGGCCATTTATATCCCTTCTGTAAAGGAGAAGTTGGACATTAATAAGGCGGATTTGGGGATTGCGCTCTTTTGTCTTTCATTGGGCGTTTTCACGGTTTTTCCAATCGCATCTAAAATTATCAATAAAATAGGGGTAGGTAAGGCCACTTGGGCGGGGGTACTTCTTTGTAGTGCCACTGCCATACTTCCATTGATTGCACCCAACTACTATTTTCTTATGGGTGCTTTGTTTGCTTTTGGTGCTTCCAATGGATTCCTGGATATCTCCATGAATACCCTGGTCACCGAAATTGAGAAGGAAGACAAGCAGAACTTTATGTCCGCGACGCACGGTTTTTTTAGTTTGGGAGGAGTTTTGGTAGGGTTGGCCAGTTTTTTAATACCGCTTATCAACAGTCCGATGATCCATATGGGAGGTACGGTAGTACTTGTTTTGGTCCTTAATCTTTATTTGCGAAAACATTATGTCCATATAGTGGCGGCCCCCGTTGAGAAGGAGGCCTTCAGTTTAAAACTGTTTAAACCCCTTTTACTATTAGGAATTATTGGGTTTTTAGCCTTTGCAGGGGAGGGTGCGGTAGTAGATTGGAGCGGACTTTACCTCAAAGAGGTTTCCATGGCACCGGAAGCGCTGATTGGTTCTGGCTTTTTGGCCTTCTCCGTGGCCATGACATTAGGGCGATTTTTAGGCGACGGCATTAGTGCTCGGATTGGCTCGGTGAAAATTGTTGCCTTAGGTGCTGCTATCGCCGCAGTAGGATTCATTTTGGTACTTACTGAGGCAACGCTTTTGGCCATAATTGGCTTTGCCCTTACCGGTTTGGGATTCTCTGTGATTGTACCGGAGCTGTTCAGAATAGGAGGTAACATCAAAGGGGTGGATTCGGCCCAAGGGGTATCCTTTATAGCCGGAACGGGATATTCCGGATTTTTACTGGGACCTGTCATTTTGGGCCTTATCGCCGAGAGTATTTCACTTAAATATAGCTTTTACGCCTTATTGGGCTGCGTATTGCTAGTGCTGATGACAACCTTCCTACTTCAAAAAAGAAGCTCTCGCTAGACTATTTTTTACTGAGAGATTGGTAAAGTTTAGGCTAAAACCAGGCTCCGCCATTTTATGGTCTTGTGCCAAAATAAGCCCCTTCATGGTAGCATAGTCTTCCCAGGTTGTGGTCATTGAAGGTTCTAACTGATTTGCCTTTCTGAAAACCCATTCCCTTAGGATAAAGTCGTCCTTAAAATAAAAATCGTAGGCATCTCCAGGGGTATAACCTCCCTCATTTCCGTATACGATGGTCAATTTTTGCATGGGTTCACTACTAATTGGCGCTTTGGATTCCAAAGTATGTTCATGGGTAAAATTATCCGCATCCCAGATTAAATTGAAGGGAGCCAAAATCCAATACCGGTCATTGATAAAATCGCCATTGGTTTTCTGTGCAATGCTATCCATGGTTTTTCTATGGTAGGTCAAGGTATCAGGACCAGAGATCGCGGTAACCTCGTTTGGTTTTGGTTTCCAGACCCAAGTGCGTTCAAAATGGGTGGTATCCCGATCCACATTGAAAGTAAACGTGATTTCCTTCACATCTTTCCAATGGGCATAACCATGGGCATGGGCTACTTTTTCTAGAATAGTTAGCTCTTTTTCAGGTGATTCCGTTGTATTGGCGGCCTCTTTTGACTGTTCCTTACAATTATAACTTAAGGCAGCGTATAGGATGGCTAAAAACGCAAGTCTTTTCATCTTCTAATTTTACATCAAATATAAGGGCAATTAAGTTATCTTGGAGGAATGTTTTCTTAACGGAAACCCTGATTATTCAAAAATATCAAAAACCTCATCCAGTGACTTTTCTTAAAAGGCTGTTTCTAATTCTTATACATAACAACGATAAGAATTCATTGGAAACAGACGACCCATATGCCCATTTGTCGGATGAGGAGTTGGTAAGGAAAATTGTGGCCAACAACAATCCACTACTTTTTGGCAAGTTGTACGATCGCTATGCGAAAATGGTCTACAACAAATGTTATGGCTTTGCCCGTTCCGAGGATGAGGCCGAGGACCTCACCCAAGATGTCTTTTTACAGCTGTTCATCAAATTGAAGATGTTCAAAGGGAAATCCAAATTTTCGACTTGGCTTTATTCCTTCACCTACAACTTTTGCGTGAACTATGTAAACAGGAACAAACAGCGGAAAATGAGCGATAAATCGGTGCCGGTTGAAGACTCGGAGTATAAGCTCACTGTAGAAGTCCCGGATGAGAGCCTTTACGAGATGAAGGCCAGTAAGCTCAAGGAAGCGCTTGAGTTGATTTCCCCGGAAGAAAAGTCTATCCTGCTATTGAAATACCAGGATGGGGCATCTATAAAAGATTTGGTACACCTTATGGAAATAGGGGAGAGCGCGGTAAAAATGCGGCTAAAGAGAGCAAAAGAAAAACTTATGGAAATCTATAACACCTTGTAAACATGGCAAAGAAACGTAGAAATCCGTTCAGGGAATTGGAGGCTTCACTTAGAGAGGTCCCGCCTGGAATGAAGAAAAAAGTTATGAACGACATCGCCGCGGCAAAGCTGATTATGGATTTGGCATCGCTGTTCTCGTTCAATGTGGGGTCCGCTTTACGGAAACTTTTCAAAACCTTTGATAATAATTGATAACACTCCTATAAAACTACAGATATGGAAACTATAAACGAATGGAAGAACCTGACCTTTGACTCCTTGGCAGCGATGGGTAGGGACATAGCTTTGGCTTTGCCCAAGATCATTGGTGCATTGATTATTCTTTTGATAGGATGGATCGTTACCAAGATCATACTTTTTGTACTTGGAAAAATCCTAAAATTGGCCAAGGTGAATACCTTAAGCGACAAAATCAATGAAATGGACCTTTTTGGCAAGGGCGATTTCAAGATAGATATCGTTAAGATTATCCTTGGTTTTGTGAAATGGCTCCTGCTTTTGGTCTTCTTGATTGTGGCGGCCGATATTTTAAGTTGGGAAATCATCTCTACTGAAATTGGAAACCTGTTACGCTATTTGCCGAGACTGTTCAGTGCACTTGCCTTGATGATGATCGGACTCTATATTGGAAACTTCATTAAGAAAACCGTGAAGAAAATATTTGATTCCTTGGAATTCGGTGGGGCCAATCTTGTCAGTAATCTTCTGTTCTATATTATCGTGATTTTTATCTCGATAACGGCATTAAACCAAGCGGGAATCGACACTACGATCATTACCAACAACGTGACCATGATTTTGGGTGCATTTCTGTTAGCCTTTGCGTTAGGGCTCGGGTTGGGTTCTAGGGATGTGATTACAGACTTACTGCGTTCATTTTATACCCGCAGGACTTTCGCCGTAGGGGACAAGCTGGTTATTGGGAAACACTCGGGGACGGTAGAGGCTATTGAAAACAACAGTTTAACCTTGGTAACAAAAGATGGAAAGTTTGTTATCCCGATCAAGGATGTTGTGGAGAGTAAGGTGGAGGTGAAGTCGTAATTCCACTCCTCCGGTTCTAGAACCCATCCGTCCTTCGGACACCTCCCCTAGCTTTAGGGGAGGAATTTGTTTGGGTTTCAGATTTATGTTCCTCCCTTCGTAGAGGGAAGGTGGTTCAATGCAGGGCATTGAAACGGAGGGGTGAGTTGGAGCCGTAAAACAAAAAACCGCCCAGCATTGCTAAATGGGCGGCTTTTTTACATAATCCCCTATATTTATTTTGATTTTACCAGATAGTTGTTTTTCAATTGAACTACTGGAAATTCTGTTCTTCGGTTTAATTCCAACTGCTCTTGGTTGCAATCTTTTAGACCTGTACAATCATTGATCAGTTTTCGTTTCCCGTATCCCTTATATGAAATGATTCGGTGTTCTTCTATTCCATTGGCAATGAGATATTCGTAGGTAGACTTGGCCCTACGCTCCGAAAGTTTGTCGTTATAGGCATGACTTCCAACCGGGTCAGTGTGCGATTCCAACCGAATGATCATCTCTGGATAGGTGTTCGTCATTAATTTGACCACCTTGTCCAATTCCCTTGCGGCATCTGGTCTTATATCACTTTTGTTGAAGTCAAAGTAGATTTTGTTGAGGTCGGCCAATACCTTTACATCCAGAATTGGCTCTAGCTCAATGTTCTGCACTACACTCCTAGTAACCCTTTTTACGGTTTGTGTGCTAAAATATACATGTTTGTGCGGGTGGGTTTTCCGAACCGCCTCAATCATATAATTCTGCCCACGATTTACCTCCATTTCATACCTGCCTTGTTCGTCGGTAACTGTACGATGCACCAATTCCCCACTTTTTTGGTCGAAGAGAGAAATGGTCACTTCATCTAAAGGTTGCAGGTTGATTGCGTCGGTAACCATTCCTTCCAAGGTCAAGGAAGGGATAAAACGGAATTTATAGATATCGTCACCACCCTTTCCGCCTTTACGGTTAGAGCTTACGTAGCCGTCAACTCCATTATCCATGGCGTAATAACCAAAATCGTCTTTTTCACTGTTCAAGGGCTTTCCTAGGTTGACCACCTCTTTGATTTCACCATTTTCGTCCGATATGGTGGCGAACACATCCAGTTGTCCAAAACCTACATGTCCATCCGAAGAAAAGAAAAGTTGACCTTCATTATTGATATAGGGGAACATTTCGTTTCCTGGCGTGTTGACAATCGGCCCTGCATTTATGGGCATACCAACACCACCCCTTGGGTGTATCTTGCAATAATAAATATCGGTACCTCCGTACCCTCCAGGTCTGTCCGAAGCAAAATAGAGCAATGTTCTGGTAGAGTTAACGGTAGGGTGTCCGGTGGAGTAGTGGTCCGCATTCGTTTTTAGATTTCTGGTGACCTTCCATTCACCGTCCACCTTTTCGGCCTTAAAAATTTTAAGGTTATTCAGTTTTTCTATGTTTTTATCCTCTTTTTTGGTGTAAAAGCTCTCCTTGTTTTTAAAGTAGCTGTTACGGGTAAAGTAGATGATGGTGTCATTTTTGTAATCCGTTGAAAACACCATGGAACTTTCATGGAATTTGGAGTTGATCTCCCCCTTGAACTTCCGCGGTACGTCCATGGAACTTCCTTCGGTTACATGAAAAATATCCAACCAGGATTCATTGTTCCAACCATAAACGTCTTCTGTGGCCATTTCTTTTCGGCTAGAACTGAAATACAGTTGCCCGTCGTGCACAAATGACCCAAACTCGCTATATCGTGTATTGAAATGGACAGGCTCCACCTCGTAGCGCTCCTTACTATTAAAGACTACCGAAGCCAAATTCCCGTCTTTTAGGAATTGCTTGACCCTAGGGTCGTTTTTATGCAATTTTTTGTATCGTTTCAACCATTTTAAGGCCTCCTTCTCCTGCCCGGAACTTTTGAGCGCCATGGCATACTTAAAATAATAATTGGTAGGTGTCTCGGGCTCGTTGATGAACCGCTTAAAATAAGGCAGCGATTTTTCAAAGTCCCGAAGCATAAGGTAGCACTCTGCCAAACGTTGAAAGGCATGAACGGAATTTCTTCCGGTCACCATTTTTTCGTATTCAGGAATGGCCTTGGCGTAAGCGAATTTGTAGAACAATTGGTCTGCTCTTTTCTGAACCGTGGATTGGGCCGTAAGCGTTACCACGCCAAAAAAGGCAAAAAACAGGAAGGTTGTGATGCTATGACGTTTCATAGGATAGGTCTTTAAAAATATCTAGGCGATTTGTACAGATTGGTCTTTTTTGATAACCTTGGTTCAAAGATCAGGATGGCCTCGTGCGTGCCGCCTGTATATGGTCTGATAGTGGAAGTGGGAAGATCATAAGCATAGCCTATTCTAATGTCTTT
>JBCCUY010000065.1:0-12287 GCA_039196145.1 Bacteroidota bacterium | reverse complement strand
TACCACTTCCCAAAAGATTGAGACCATAGTAGCCTCGTCAGGAACGGTGCCTTTTTTTAGTTCCTATACCTTTAGTGATGACGAGTCAAAGGTACTTTTGGCCACTGAAATAGAGCCTATTTTTAGACATTCCCGTCTGGGTATCTACTATATATACGATATTAACTCCAAAAGCATTACCAAGGTTTCTGATGTTAAAATTCAGGAACCTTTGCTTTCTCCCGATGGTTCACAGGTGGCCTATGTATACAATAATAATGTGTATGCCATGGATTTGGCATCCCAAGAAACGAAACAGGTTACCACGGATGGTAATAAGGGAACCATCATCAATGGTGTTACCGATTGGGTTTATGAGGAGGAGTTTGCCTTTGTACGTGCTTTTGCATGGAACAGCAACGGAACCAAGATAGCCTTCCTCCGATTTGATGAGACCAATGTTCCCCATTTTTCTATGGACGTCTATGGACAAAACCTATATCCCTTTCAGTATGAATTTAAGTACCCAAAGGCTGGTGAAGAGAATGCCACGGTAAGTTTACATATGTATGATGTTTCTTCTGGAAACATTTCAGACATAGACCTTGGTGAAACATATTATATTCCCAGGATCAAATGGAAAAACAGTCCAGATGAATTAAGTGTACAGACCCTCAATCGCCACCAAAACCATTTGAAAATGTATACGGTTAATGCTTCGGACAATTCTGTGAGCCTTTTGTTCGAGGAAAAGGATGCCGCCTATGTTGATATCACGGATAACCTTACCTTCCTTCAGGATGACAGTTTCATCTGGACCAGTGAAATGGATGGCTTCAACCATATCTATCTGTATAATAAAGATGGTAAACTTCGTAACCAGGTGACACAAGGACCTTGGGAGGTGACCAGTTACTATGGTTATGATGAAAAAAGGAAGAAAATCTATTACCAATCCACTGAAAACGGTTCCATTAACAGGGACGTGTACAGCATAGGAACCAACGGAAAGAAAAAGAAACGTTTGACCACAAGGGAAGGAACAAACAACGCTGATTTTAGCACAAGTTTCACCTACTTCATCAATACCTTCTCCGATGCTACTACGCCATACCGATTTACCTTGAACCAAGCTTCAGATGGTAAAGAACTCAAGGAGATTAAGAACAATGAGGCCCTTTCCAAGAAATTGGAAGGGTTTGATATGAGCCCGAAAGAATTTTCCACAATCAACATCAACGGAAATGACCTGAACATGTGGATGGTTAAACCTGCGGATTTCGACCCAAATAAAAAGTACCCACTTTTAATGTTCCAATACAGCGGACCTGGGTCCCAACAAGTTGCCAATAGATGGCTGGGAAGCAATGATTTTTGGCACCAAATGCTGGCATCCGAAGGTTATATTGTGGCCTGTGTGGATGGCCGTGGAACAGGTTTCAAAGGGAGGGATTTTAAAAAAGTTACCTATTTGAACTTGGTGAAGCATGAAACCGAAGATCAAATAGCGGTGGCCAAAAAATTGAGTGAGCTTCCCTATATCGACGAAAGTAGAACTGGCATCTGGGGCTGGAGCTATGGAGGTCATATGAGTACCAACTGTTTGCTAAAGGGAAATGATGTTTTTGAAATGGCCATTGCAGTTGCTCCGGTAACTTCATGGCGATTTTACGATACTATCTACACGGAACGCTTTATGCGCACGCCAGCTGAAAATCCATCTGGGTACGATGATAACTCCCCGTTTAACTATCCAGAATTGTTAAAGGGCAAGTACCTATTGGTGCATGGTTCTGGGGATGACAACGTGCATGTACAGAACTCCATGCGGATGATAGAAGCATTGGTGCAGGCCAATAAGGATTTTGAATGGGCCATCTATCCCGACAGAAACCACGGGATTTATGGAGGTAACACCAGACTTCACCTGTTCTCCAAAATGACCAAGTTCGTCAAGGAAAATTTGTAATCAAACTATCTAATATATGTCAGACATTGTAAAACCGGCTAGTGAGAAGGAGCTTCTAGGGCACCCTCAAGGCCTATTCTATTTGTTCTTCGCAGAGTTGTGGGAGCGTTTCAGTTTCTACGGAATGCGGGCCTTGCTCACCCTTTACATGGTCAATGTGGTATTCGAGGCTTTAGCTACCCGGGATTATGCCGCCGCCGCCGTATACGCTTCTTACGGTTCCTTGGTCTATGCTTCAACGGTAATTGGAGGAAAGATTTCCGATTCTATCTTGGGAATGCGATCTTCCATTTTTTTGGGAGGTATTCTTATGGCATTGGGTCATTTTGTACTTGCTATTGAGAACAATACAGCTTTCTTTTTGGCATTGGCCTTCATTATTGTAGGGAATGGGTTCTTTAAACCCAACATCTCAACCTTTGTAGGGACGTTGTACAAGGATGGTGACACCAGAAAGGATTCAGGATTTACCATCTTTTATATGGGAATAAATATTGGAGGATTCATTTCGCCCCTACTTTGTGGATGGCTGGGCCATACCTACGGTTGGCATTATGGTTTTGGACTAGCGGGTATAGGCATGCTTACCGGACTGCTCTTTTTCTGGAGCGGTATTAAAAAGAACGTCTTTGGTGAAGGTGGTAAACCACCAAGTGTAGAGGTATATGAGAAAAAAATTATGGGGATTCCACAAAAACACTTGATTCCCCTTTTGGCTTTTTTGTCGGCTCCCTTGATTGCCTTCCTGTTGCAATCATATAAGTCGCTTGGTGAAAAAGGTACCGCACTTGGGGATACCAACATTGTTAATCTTCTGTTCTATTTGGTGGGCATTTTGGTGCTGATTTATTTGGGTACGATTATGGTCAAATCCACCATGGACGAGCGTAAAAAGCTCTTCATGGCGGTGCTCATTACATTCTTCATGACAATCTTTTGGGGTTTTCATGAGCTTCACGGCAGTGTTATTACCCTATTTGCCGCTAGAAACGTAGACCTTTCCTTGATCAATGCTAGTCAGACCAACGCGCTAAATTCCATGTTTATTGTCATCTTGTCCATTCCTATTTCCATTATGTGGACCTATATGGCCAAGAAAAAGATCAACCCAAGGACCCCTTATAAATTTGGAATGGGGTTGGTCTTGGCAGGTTTGGCATTTTATGTCGTTTCCCTAAGTGGTGGTAGTGCTGACGAGAACGGTATGGTTCCCTTTTCATACCTGCTTTGGTTGTATTTCTTGATTTCTGTTGGAGAGTTGTTCATG
Source organism: Bacteroidota bacterium (assembly GCA_039196145.1). Lineage (GTDB taxonomy): Bacteria > Bacteroidota > Bacteroidia > Flavobacteriales > Flavobacteriaceae > Flagellimonas. The sequence goes on along the minus strand of JBCCUY010000065.1, from coordinate 9,072 downwards.
TCGCCAGTGGGACTTTCAAAAATAACGGACCTATCTCCCAAACGAATAGTGGCCTTTATGATGGGGGTATGGTTCTTGTCGTCTGCCTATGCCTTTCAAATTGTTGGTTTCATTTCCAAACAATTGGCCATTGAAAGTACAGATAGTAATGTAGGTGGTCTGGATACTTTACATGTATATTTGGATGGATTTAGCCTTATTGCCAAGTATTCCCTGGTGGCAGGAGTTGTGGTGCTGTTGTTTGGCCCACTAATGAAAAAATTGATGGGGAACGTACACTAGTCAGAACCCATATCAAAGACAAAATATCCCTTTTCGCGAGTGCTGTGAAAAGGGATGTTCTTTTTTATACAGCTCACTTTCCAACGTTTGACAAAGCTGGTATAATTACTCCCATCCGCAATAACGGTTTTGGGTTGTATGGTACGCAACAAACGATCTAAATTGACTTTGGGGGATTGGGTAAGCAACAGGTAATCGGTACCTAGATCTTTTGGGTAAATACCCGAACTGTCCAGAACATAAATCCGTTTTTGACCAATGGCATAGCTATTTTGCAAGGGATGTTTGCTGACGGATTTTAATCGTTCCGCAACCTGATAGTTTTTGACTAGGACCGGAAGCGAAGTTGTATCCGATGCAAAAATGCGAAGTTGCTTTCCTTGTTGATGCAGTAGCACTGTTTGTTTGGATTGATGTCCTAAAATGAGGGTTTCCTTGCCATTGACTTGTTTCTGGTTTCGGAGACTCCAACTTTGAAACAAAAGTATTCCAATAGCCACCTGTACCAGAGTTTTCCTTTTGGGTTTGGCTAGATAATGAACCAAACTTATCAAAAACAAATAACCCAAAACCAATTGAACACTGTCAAATGGGATATCCCTAATAAGAAAACGTTCCTGTTGTCCCACCCAGCCCACAATAGTGTTCATTCCTTGAATAGCGAGATCATAACCCTGCATAAGAATGTTTGGAAGGATGTCCAAAAGGGACAGAACAATCACTAAGATTCCGCAACCCAGCAATAAACCTAGAAAAGGCACCACCAAAAGATTGGATACAAAAAAGAGCGCGGGAAATTGGTGAAAATAGAACAGACTTATGGGCAGTACACCCATTTGGGCCGAAACACTAATGGAAAGTAACTGCCAAACTTTACGGATTATTAAGTTTTCTGGGGTCCAAAACCGCTCCAATTTTGGATAGAGCCATACAATGGCAAATACCGCTGCATAACTCATTTGAAACCCAACTTGAAATAGAAACAAAGGTTTTAAGAGTAGAGTAAAGAACAGCGACAGCGCCAATATGTTAAAGGTATTTGTTGGCCGATTCAGGTGCATTGCATAAGCCAAAAAGGAAAACATGGTCACAGCCCTTACAATGGACGGACTAAGACCGGCGATAAAGGCATAGACCCATAAGGATAAAACGATGACCAAGAGCTTTAGTATCTTACCCTTGGGCAAGTGGGAAAGTGGAGTGAATAAAAATTGCAGGAATAGCAGTAGAATTCCAACATGGAGTCCGGAAACCGCCAAAATATGAACGGCGCCTGCATTTTTGTAATCATCATAGACGTCCGCTGAAATATCACCCCTGTAACCCAATAGTAGAGCTTGAATTACCCCTAGCTCACTCGGTCCGAACCCTTCATTTCGCAATTTGGAAATGATATGGTTCCTAAATTCTGAGGCATATCCCAGTAAGGTTCTAGAAGGAGCATCTCGCACAATAAAGCCATTCCCATTACTCTTTAATTGATGTTGAATTCCTTGCTTTTTAAGGTAAGCCCGATAATCGAATTGATGCGGATTTCGGGTTGGCGGAATATCTAACAATTGGCCATGTACGATTACCTCGTCATCCACATTTAGATTTCTTTTTAATGAATCTCTTGGGAAACTAAGAATAAGTCTTCCTTGCTGTGGTTCGTTATTGGCGAGCATAACCTGGGCTAGGTAGCGCTGGTTGTAGCTGTTCGGTTTTAAGATCTCCTTTATTTTCAGTACCCAACTGTAGGATTGATCATCTTGAAGATTGGCAAGCGAGTTTGGATTGTGCAGTTTTACCGTGAAGACCCCAATAGCCAGGAAGGTCAGTATAAATGTCAGTTCAAAAAATGGAAGACCATTTCGGGATTGCTTTTTCATGGCTACGAAGAGCAGAACAAGAAGGCTGGGAAACAAAAATAGCAGCACACCGGATGCAATCCTTGTGTAAAACCCAAGGAGTATGCCCGTGGCAAGACATGCCGCCATTTTTATGGATACAAAATTGAATTGGGACATTTACAGGATACGGGTGGCTCTCACAAATGCATAGTTCCAATATCCTTCCCGAAGGGAAGAAACAATTACTCCACGAGAAGATGTGGAGTGAATAAACTTAATGTCGTCTCCCTTGACATCCACAACCAATCCCACATGATTGATACGCTTTCTATTTTTGCCCGTCTTAAAAAAAAGTAGGTCTCCCTTTTGAACTTGCTTTACCTTAATGCGTTTTCCACGTTCGGCCATTTGATAGGAAACCCTAGGGAACTCAATGTCATTTTCTTTTAGGGATACAAATACAAGACCTGAACAGTCCATTCCTTTTTTAGTAGTGCCGCCAAATCGGTAACGGGTACCTGAAAACGCCATTGCGGTGGCAACAACGCTTTCAGCTTTAAGATTTTTGCGTTTTTCTTTTCGTGAAGGCTCCGGAACAGCAGGTTCCTCTTTGGAAGCTTCCACCGTAACGGTCCGGGTTTTGCTATAGGTTCTTTTCTTTTTGGCGCCACAACCAAAAAGAACCAAAAGCGCTAAGAAGTAAAGTGCTCTGCGTAACATTTAAAAGTAGGTTTTAAGACTTGTGGTCATAAATTAAGCATTTTCAACGATTAATTGGGCCGCCAATTGACTGGCACCTTTTCCGCCTAATTTTTGCCTTAATATCCTATAGTCCTCCAAAATTTGTTCTCTTTGTGAACCTTCAACAATCTTGCCAAGTTCCAACGTAAGATTCACGGTGGTTAAATCATTCTGTATGAGTTCTTTGACCACCTCTTTTTCCATAATCAAATTGACCAGTGAAATAAAATCCAAGGTGATAATCCGTTTGGCAATTTGGTAAGAAATCCAATTACCCTTATAACACACTACTTGAGGGACGCCGAATAGGGCAGTCTCCAAAGTGGCCGTTCCGCTAGTGACCAATGCCGCGTGGGAGTACTTCAATAAGGAATAGGTTTGGTTGGACACATAGTTTACCTGGTTTCCTTCAAGGAAAGGTTGGTAAAAGGTGTCGGGCAAGCTAGGTGCGCCCGCAATAACGAACTGATACGAATGAAAATCTTCCTTTACCGAAAGCATCAGGGAAAGCATTTTCTGTACTTCTTGCTTTCTGCTCCCTGGAAGCAATGCAATGATGGGTTTGTTGGGATCCAATCCGTTTTCGGAACGAAATTGGGTTTCGTCCACGATAGATGTGTTTTCTATAGCGTCTATCAATGGATGGCCCACAAAGTGAACGGGATAATGGTGCTTTTTCTCGTAGAAATCCTTTTCGAAGGGAAGGATGACGTGCATTTGGTCAATATCCCGCTTAATTTTCTTGATTCTACCTTCCCGTGATGCCCAGATTTGTGGTGAGATGTAATAATTGGTCCGATACCCCTTTCCCTTAGCCCACTTGGCAATGCGTAAATTGAATCCGGAAAAATCAATAAAAACGACAACATCTGGATCAAACCGCTCAATATCCTCCTTGCAAAAGGAGATGTTCTTAAAAATGGTAGGGATGTTCTTGATCACTTCCAAAAAACCCATGAAAGCCATATCCTTATAGTGCTTGGCCAAAGCCCCTCCTGCTTCTTGCATAAGGTCTCCTCCCCAACATCGTATTTGGGCGTCAAGGTCCTTTTTTTTAAGAGCCTTGATCAAATTGGAACCATGAAGGTCACCAGAGGCTTCGCCAGCAATGATATAGTATTTCATGTGAAAAGGTCCACCATTAAGTCCAAGTCTACTTGAATATTTTATAGTACAAAATTACTAGGGCTGTTAGCAATGTAGCGATCATTACCCCTCTTGCCCTGTAGTCTCTTTTTAACCTCAAGAACCCGAAAAAGGCTACCAAGTTTAAGATAGCCCCAAGGGCAAGCAGACTCCCAATATGTCCTTGGGAAACAGCGGCTTCAAAGGTTTCCACTATTCCTAAATCGGAAAAAATCAAAATATATCCCAGGGTTCCGAAGGTATTGGCAATGATGCCCACCGCGAATCCTATTAAAACTTCTTTTCTATTCATTCAAGCTCCAATTGTTTACTTGTGGTATGGCATGGTGGGCTGTAAGGTCAAATTGGGTGGGTACTATGGAAACATAGCCTTGTGATAGGGCCCATTCGTCTGTATCCTCGCCCTTGTCCAACAACTCAAACTCCCCGGTTAGCCAATAATAGTCTTTGCCCGTAGGACTTGTGCGCTTGTCAAATTGTTCTTTCCAGTTGGCCCTGGCCTGCCTGCAGACCTTTATACCCTTGGGTTCCGCCTCCGTTTTGGGAATATTGACATTGAGTACCGTACCTTTTGGAATACCATGATTTAAGGCTTCAACAACAATTTTTTTTACGGAATTTTTGGCATGCTCAAAATTGGCTTCCCATGAATAATCACACAAGGAAAAACCTATAGCGGGAATGCCCTCAATTCCGGCCTCAATGGCTGCGCTCATAGTGCCCGAATAAATCACGTTTATCGACGAGTTGGACCCATGGTTGATACCGCTGACACAGATGTCGGGTTTTCGGTCCAAAATTTCCTGAAGTCCCAATTTTACACAATCGGCAGGGGTTCCGCTGCAACTGTATTCACGTGGAGCACCCTCTTTTTGATCAATGACCACCTGCTTGGAGTAGAGCGTGCTATCAATGGTTATGGCATGTCCCATTCCAGATTGTGGGCTGTCCGGTGCGACCACGACAACCTCTCCAATCTCCTTCATAATTCGTATTAAAGACCTCAATCCTGGTGCTGTAATGCCATCATCATTGGTGACCAGGATAAGTGGTTTTTTCATTTTGTATAATTAATACCGTAAAAATACGTTTTTCATAAGGATATGATGCCGTGTGCGTTTAACAAAAAATTAAAAGCACCAAGCCTATGTGGCACGGTTTTTTCAGTATCTTAGGGAATTCATACAAGTAGAAACGGAGGATGAAGGAATGATGTTTGGGTATTGAAGGACCAACAAATTTCGTCCCAATTAAACGACCTTATTTATGAAAAAGAATTTCACCTTGGCCCTTTTGGTAATTCTTGTGGCAGTAGCTTCCTGCAGTTTTACGAACAAATCGTTTGAAAACGATGATAAGGATAAATTGCTATTGGATTTGATTACCTACGTGCTGGAGCGTGGTCACTACGAACCCAAGAATCTTAACGATAACTTCTCTTCCAATGTCTTTGATGACTTTATAGATATTTTGGATCCCACAAAAAGGTATTTCTTGGCCAGCGATGTCCGGGAATTCGAAAAGTATAGGTTCATGATCGATGATGAGATCAAGAACACCGATATTACCTTTTTTAATGTGGTTTACCAACGTTTGATGAAACGTATGGACGAAGCCCAAGAAATCTACAAGGAAGTTTTGTCGCAACCTTTTGATTATACTACTCAAGAGACGATCAACATCGATTACAAGGATCAAGAATATGCTGCCAACAAAAAACAATTGAAGGAGCGTTGGAGAAAGCAATTAAAGTACAATACCCTTGGTGTTTTTGACAACAAGGCAGAAAATAGAATTGCTGAGGCAGACCAACTTACAAAAACTGGTGTTGTAACAGAGGTAATGACTTTGGAAGATATTTCCAATAGTATTGATCAGGCAGCTACTGAAGCCGAGGCCAGGGAGAACACCAAAAACACCTTGGATGAATTTTTTGATTTTATAGATGATTTAGAACGCAAGGATTGGTTCGTTCAATACATCAACACCATTGTTGACGAGTTTGACCCGCATACCTTCTATTTTGCTCCGGATGACAAGGAGAAGTTCGATATCGGCATGTCCGGTAAATTTGAAGGAATAGGTGCTAGACTTCAGAAAAAACCAGAAGGAGCCCGTATCATGGAGATTATCTCTGGAGGACCGGTCTGGAAAGAACAGAGCCTGGAGGTTGGAGATGAAATTTTGAAAGTAGGGCAAGATGGAGAGGAACCTATCGACATTGTTGGAATGCGTTTGGATGATGCCATAAAATTAATCAAAGGCCCGAAGGGAACCGTGGTTGATCTCACCGTACGCAGAGTGGACGGCACCATTGAGGTAGTTTCCATTACCCGCGATGTGGTGTTGCTTGAAGAATCCTATGCAAAGTCGGCCACCGTGGAAAGAGACAGTCATAAATATGGACTCATTAATCTTCCTAAGTTTTACGTGGATTTTGAAGATTATACCGAACGAAATGCAGCTACGGATGTAGCCAAGGAAGTAGAACGCCTTAAGCGGGCAGGTGTTGAAGGTATTGTTCTTGACTTAAGGGATAATGGTGGTGGCTCTTTGAAAACTGTTGTTGAGATGGCCGGTTTGTTCATTAAGGATGGCCCCATCGTACAAGTTAGATCTTCTGGGCAGCGTAAAGAGGTACATGAAGATAAGGATGAACGTATTCAATGGGATGGTCCTTTGGTGATCTTGGTGAATGAACTTTCCGCTTCTGCTTCGGAGATTTTGGCAGCGGCCATGCAGGATTACAAAAGAGCGGTTGTGATTGGAAGTAAGCAAACCTTTGGGAAAGGAACTGTTCAGAATGTGATTCCTTTGGATAACATTGTACGCAGCAATGAGCATGGTGACCTAGGAGCTATTAAGCTTACCACCCAGAAATTCTATAGAATCAATGGTGGTTCCACTCAGTTGGAAGGTGTAAAAAGCGATATTGTGGTACCGGACCGTTATTCCTATATCGATCTTGGGGAAAGAGATCAAGAAAACCCATTGGGATGGGATAAGATCACTCCTGCCGATTATGAAATTTGGGATGGTTATATCGATTTTGAAACCGCTGTTGCGAATAGCAAAAAGAGAATGGCCGATAATCCCCAGATCAAATTGATTGAGGAGAATGCTAAATGGCTGAAAGAGCAACAAGACGAAACCGTGATTTCCTTGAACTATGATGATTACAAGATACGTGAGGAAACCGCAAAAAAACGTTCCGATCATTTCAAGAGCTTAAGGGAATACGATTCAAAACTTACATTTGAATCGCTTAAATACGAAACAGAATTGTTTACTCAAGATTCTGTACTTCGGGAGAAAAGAGATCGCTGGCACAAAAATTTGGCCAAGGATATCTATGTGGAAGAAGCAGTGAACGTATTGAGAGATCTTCAGTTGAACAATATTAAGAGCAGCGAGCGAAAGCTGGCCAGTGTAAAAGGATAGTACTATCTGCAAAAAGAAAAAAAAGCCAACTCCGAGGAGTTGGCTTTTTTATTTAATTTTTTAAGGAAACGTATGGGTAACTGCCCTGATCTTATAGTTTTGGTCCATAGTTCAACATAAATTTTAAGCTTCGGGACGAGGTGGAAAATAAATGAAAAACAAAATCCTATATACGCTTTTATTTATTCTTTGTGTGGTGGGTTTCTGGGTCTTTGAAAACTTCTATACTCCAGATACCTATTCCGAACCAGTTGCCAACAGTGCTGAATTTTTGGTCCAGTCCAATTTGCTTCCCGAATCAACTACGGACCAAGTTGTGGAACATAATTATTACTCGTTGTCCTATAATGAGCCTTATGAACAAGCAGAGTGGGTGGCCTATGCGCTTAGGCAATCGCATTTGACCTATGATAATAGAAAAAGACCTTATTTTATAGAAGATCCAAAGGTAAGGACAAAGTCTGCGGATTGGAGAAATTATCGCGGTTCTGGGTATGATCGAGGACATCTATGTCCGGCCGGTGACCGAAGGTTTTCAGAACAGGCCTATAACGAAACCTTTTATACCAGTAACATCAGTCCGCAGAATCGGGAGTTCAATGCTGGGATTTGGAACCGTTTAGAGCAACGGATTCGGCAATGGTGCAAAAAATATGGGGATTTAACAATTATTACTGGAGGCGTTTTGGAAAATGGACTGGAAGAAATTGGAACTGAGGATGTGGACGTTCCCAAGAGGTTCTTCAAGCTGGTGGTTAAGAAAAATAAAGATGATTGGAATGTATTGGCGTTTCTAATACCCAATCAAGAAAGTTCCAAGCCACTACATCATTTTCTTGTTTCGGTAGACGAGGTGGAACATATAACCGGAATTGACTTTTTTAAAAAAATGCCTCAAAGTTGGCAGGAAGAACTTGAAACGGCGGTCGATAAGGAAGGGTGGAAATTTTAAATCCCGTCCTTTAGACGATTTGAGTCCAACTTCAGGAAGATAAATAGCAGTATGGTAAAAAATATGAGCCCGGAACCTCCATAACTAAAAAATGGAAGAGGTACGCCGATGGTTGGGAGAAGTCCAATGACCATCCCAATATTTATGAAGTAATGAATCAATAGTATCGAAATTACTCCGTAGCCGTACATTCGACTGAAATCACTTTTCTGTCGTTCGGCAATAAAAATCAATCGCAAAAAGAAAAACGAGAACAATAGGATCACCGTTGCGGTTCCCATAAAACCCCATTCCTCTCCTACCGAGCTAAAAATATAATCCGTGTGCTGCTCTGGAACAAAATCCCCCTTGGTTCGTGTTCCCTCCAAAAAGCCTTTTCCAAAAAAACCACCGGATTCTATAGCCTTTTCGGACTGGTACGTATTATAACCAATGGTTTTTCGGATTTCTTCCAATTTTTTCTCATCCTTTTCCAAGCTCAACCATAACGCAAAGCGATCTCGGTGACGCTGTTCGAAGACATTTTCATATACGAATCGAACCGATAGCGAAAACAAGACTGCAGCACCAATTACGGCTATAAAAGGTATTATTGGAATCTTGACCGACTTCCTTTTCAGGCCAAAAATCAGGATGGAGAAGATAGCCAACCCTATGGCCACCCAAACTGTTCCGAAC